>NZ_JAOBSU010000023.1:0-18582 GCF_025447695.1 Streptococcus danieliae
TCTAAAAATCCCTCCCCTCTAAGGAGGGGAGGAAGGAAGATTGTCTTTATTCTATATTGTCAGTTTTCAGGGATTCCACACAACTTGACAAAGAACCTAAAGAGAGAGGCTAGACTTTTGTCCCAGCCTCCTTTTCTTTTACAATTCAACAATTTCACCTGTTTCCAGGTAAATAACCCACTCACAAACGTTTTTCGCGTAATCGCCAATCCGTTCTAGGTAGCTAATCACTTGGAAATAGTCCCGACCTGCCACGATGGCTTCCGGATTGTTTTTGATTTCCTCAGTTGCCAAGTCTTGGATTTTTGTGAAGTAATTATTGATTTCTTCATCCATAGCTGCAACTTGATAAGCTGAATCAACATCTCCTTTGAGGTAGAGGTCAAGAGTTGCTTCCACAAATTCTTTAACCTTTTTACCCATTTTGTTGATTTCTTGTTCAACAGACTCAATCCGAACTTCACCCTTCATTCGAATGGTTGCTTGGGCAATCGATACCGCATGGTCTCCCATCCGTTCAATATCACTTGAAGCTTTAAGGATGGTGATAACTGTCCGCAAATCGTGTGAAACCGGTTGTTGGAGGGCAATAATCTCAAGTGATTTTTCTTCCAACTTGACTTCATATTTATTGACATCTGCATCTTCTTCAATAACAGCACGTGCCAATTCACGGTCGTGAGTGACAAAGGCACGAACAGTGCGGTTAATCTGAGATAGAACTTCGGTTCCCATCGCATAAAACTGATTGTGTAGTTTTTCTAATTCTTTTTCAAATTGTGCACGTAACATATGAACTCCTATCCAAATTTACCTGTAATGTAGTCTTCTGTTTCCTTGTTTTGAGGATTCAAGAACATATCCTTGGTCGAACTGTACTCCAAGCAGTTACCGTCCAAGAAGAAGGCTGTGCGATCAGAAATCCGCGAAGCCTGTTGCATGGAACGGGTTACCAACAGCAACGTGTATTGATCTTTCAAGCCATAGAGAGTATCTTCAATTTTACCAGAAGAAATCGGGTCTAGGGCTGAGGTTGGCTCGTCAAGCAAGATAATCTTAGGACTGGTTGCCAATACCCGTGCGACACAAACCCGCTGTTGTTGTCCACCGGACAAGCCGAGGGCGGAGTCGTGCAAGCGGTCCTTCACTTCTTCCCAGATAGAGGCTCCCTTGAGGGAGGTCTCTACGGCCTCATCCAGCACTTGTTTGTCCTTAATGCCCTTGATCCGTAGTCCATAGACCACATTTTCATAAATGGTCATTGGGAAAGGATTGGGTTGCTGGAAAACCATCCCGATTTCCTTACGCAACTCAACTGTATCCCGGCGTGGGCTGTAGACCTCGTGTCCATCGTAGACAATCGAGCCTGTCAGGCTGGCTTCAGGATTCAAATCGTTCATGCGGTTAATCGACCGTAGCAAGGTTGATTTTCCGGAGCCCGACGGTCCAATGAGGGCAGTAATTTCCTTAGGATAAAAGTCCAATGAAACACTGTTGAGGGCTTTCTTTTTTCCATAATAAACGGATAAGTCCTTCACACTTAAAATAGGTTCTGTCATGACTTCCTCCTAACCAAAACGTCCTGATACATAATCGCTAGTGGATTGTAACTTGGCATTTTGGAAGATTTTGATTGTTTCATCATACTCGATTAGATCGCCCAGATAGAAGAAGGCTGTATAATCGCTCGCCCGAGCTGCTTGTTGCATGTTGTGGGTTACGATGATAATGGTGTAGTTCTTCTTCAACTCCAACATGGTTTCTTCCAACTGCATGGTAGCAATTGGGTCCAAGGCAGAGGCTGGCTCATCCATCAAGAGAATATCTGGTTTTACAGAGATTGCACGTGCAATACAGAGCCGCTGTTGTTGTCCACCAGACAAGGTAAAGGCTGATTTATGCAAATCATCTTTAACTTGATCCCAAAGAGCCGCTTGCTTGAGGGAGGTCTCGACAATTTCATCCAAGACCTTTTTATCCTTGACCCCAGCCCGTTCATGAGCAAAGGTAATGTTCCGATAAATCGATTTGGCGAAGGGGTTTGGACGTTGGAACACCATGCCAATGTGCTTACGCATTTCATAGACATTGATGTCCGGGCGGTTCACATCGACTCCCTCATAGAGAATCTCTCCCGTAACACGTGCAATATCAATAGTATCATTCATCCGATTCAAGCTTCGCAAGTAGGTCGACTTCCCTGATCCAGACGGACCAATCAAGGCAGTGATTTTGTTCTTTTCAAACTGCATATCAATTCCCTTGATGGACTCATTCTGACCATAGTAGACATGAAGGTCCTTGGTCTCAAGGGCAACGTTTTTTTCTGGGAAGCGAATGATGTGTTTTTCATCCCAATTGTATGTTGTCATTTTTCCTTAAACCTCCTTAGGATGCAGATGTCATCTTCTGATGCAATTTTTTACCCAGATAACGCGCACCTAGGTTAAAAATCAAGATAAAGACCAGAAGCACAGCGGCACTTCCTGCCGAAACCTGCATGGCGTCCGGAATCGTTCCCTCACTATTAACCTTCCAAATATGGACAGCCAAGGTTTCCGCTTGGCGGAAAATCGAAATCGGACTGGTAACATCTAAAATGTTCCAGTTTGACCAATCAAGCGCTGGTGCTGATTGTCCGGCAGTATAAATGAGTGCTGCCGCCTCCCCGAAGATCCGACCAGATGCCAAGACAATGCCGGTTACAATTCCTGGGAGAGCCTCAGGGATTACCACATGGACCACGGTCTCCCAACGAGATAGACCAAGAGCCAAACCAGCCTCCCGCTGCGTATGGTGAACCGTCCGCAGACTGTCCTCAACATTTCGAGTCATCATCGGCAAGTTAAAGACCGTCAAGGCCAAGGCACCAGAAATGATAGAGAAACCATATTGGAACTGAATAACAAAGATCAAGTAACCAAAGAGACCCACAACCACGGATGGTAAAGAAGACAGGATCTCAATACAGGTCCGAATAAAATTTGTGACAGGACCTTTCTTGGCATACTCTGATAGGTAAATACCTGCTCCTGTCGAAAGTGGCAGCGAGATAAGCAAGGTAATCACCAGCAGGAAGAAGGAGTTAAAGAGTTGAATCCCAATCCCTCCTCCAGCTTGGTAAGAAGAAGACCGGGCTGTGAGGAAATGCCAGTTCACATGCGGCAACCCACGAACCAGGATAAACAAGAGAAGGGAAGTCAGAATGGTGACGATAATCCCTGCAATGGTATAGAGAACAATGGTCGCCACCTTGTTCATTTTTTTAGCGTTCATAGTTTCTCTTTCCTTCCCTTGTAATCAATTTAATCACGGAGTTAAAGGCCAGGCTCATCATGAGCAAGACGAGCGCTAGAGACCAGAGGACATTATTTTGAACCGTTCCCATAATGGTATTTCCGATTCCCATAGTCAAAACAGAGGTCAATGTGGAAGCTGGTGTTGTCAAGGATGTCGGCAGGACTGCAGAGTTTCCGACAACCATTTGAATCGCCAAAGCTTCCCCGAAAGCCCGGGCCATTCCAAAGACAATAGCCGTGAAGATACCTGGACGCGCTGCATTCAGAACCACACGCCAGATTGTTTGCCAACGGGTTGCTCCCATAGCCAGACTGGCTTCCTTGTAGTGACGCGGAACAGCCTTCAAGCTATCCACGGTCATAAAGGTAACCGTTGGCAAGATCATTACGAAAAGAACAAACACCCCGGATAGGATCCCGAAACCTGTTCCACCCGCTAGACCGCGGACAAAGGGAACAACGACCTGCAAACCAATAAATCCATAAACAACAGAGGGAATTCCGACCAACAATTCAATGGCTGGTTGGAGGATTTTAGCTCCGTATTTAGGAGAGATTTCGGTCATAAAGATGGCTGCTCCAATTGCAAAAGGTGTTGCCAGAAGAGCTGATAGGATAGTTACGATAAAGGAACCGGTAATCATCGGTAGGGCTCCCATATAAGGTTGACCATTGGCATCTTTGACACTTGGTTGCCATTCAGTTCCTGTTAAGAAAGAAATCGGATTAATCCCATCCACAAAGAAGGTGGACAAACCTTTTTGGGCCACGAAAATCAAGATCATGGCGACCACCAACACAATCAGCGACAAACACATGAAGGTGATGGTTTTACCAAACTTCTCTAATTTTGAATTTTTAGAAGGGGACAGTAGTTTTTTTTCTAATTCGGATTGTTTCACTTGTCTTCTCCTTCACTATCTTGACTTTGGCTTTTGACGGTTACCTTGCCAGCCGCATCCTTCACAACTTCCATTTCATTGATTGGAATGTAGCCCATGTTACGGACAATGCCTTTTTGGACTTCTTCTGAAACCATATATTCCAAAAACTCCTGGGTCAGGTCATCCTTGTCTTTTTTGGTGTACATATGCTCATAAGACCAAATCGGCCATTTATTGGTAGCTACGTTTTCAGCAGTCGGAGCTGCGCCATCTAGGTTGAGTTTTTTGACAGAATCATCCACATAAGAGAAGGCTAGATAGGAAATGGCTCCTGGAGTTTGCGATACGATGGATTTAACCATCCCGTTGGAATCCTGCTCCTGGCTCTTTTTCGCACTCATCCCGTCCATAACCACCTTATCAAAGGTTGACCGGGAACCAGAACCAACTGCACGGTTGATGATGGTTACGTCCAAGTTCGGACCTCCCACCTCTTTCCAGTTTGTGATTTTCCCTGCAAAGATATCCCGCAATTGATCCAGGGTCAAGTTCTCAAGGCTAACTTCCTTGTTGGCAATCACGGCTAGGCCAGCTACCGCCACTTGGTGGTCGGTTAGTTGATCCGCCTTGATCCCATCTTTTTCTTCCGCAAATACATCACTATTGCCGATTTGGACGGCACCGGATTGAACTTGGGATAGGCCTGTTCCTGAACCACCACCTTGGACATTGATTGTTTTGCCGAGGTGTTGAGCGGAGAACTCATCGGATGCGGCCTCGACCAGAGGTTGCAAGGCTGTCGATCCTACAGCGGTAATGGATTCGCCCTTATCAATCCATGCAGCACAGGCTGATAAAGACAGAGCTGTCATCCCTAAGATAGAGACGCTCAGTAGTTTTTTACCAAAGCTCATAAGTATTTCCTTTAATTATATTAGAGGTGGTTTTCAAGCCATTTGCCCCCTTTCCCACTATACCATAAAGCAGGGAAGGTGCCATTAAAATTGCCTAAAAAAACCACCGAATAAACCATTTTTTTCGATTAACGAATTTCAGCCCCAAGCTCAGACTCTAAGGCCTTTTGAATCTTCTCCATGTAACGGACAATTTCTTCATCTTCCAAGGTTGCATCCGCATTTTGGAAGGTGAGGTTGTAGGCCATCGATTTCTGATTGTCACTCAAAGGCAAACCTTGATAAACATCGAAGAGGCGAATTGCTTGCAAGTGTTTTAGTTTTAAAGAAGAAAGAACATCGAGAATCGCTTGATGTTGAACATCTTCTTGAACCAAAAGGGCGATATCCCGTGATACGGCTGGGAATTTACTAATCTCCTGGAAAACAGCCTGCTCAGGCAAGAGTCCCTCAAGGAGCGACAGGTTGACCTCAGCTACATAAACTTCCTTCAAATCATAATCCTTGGCTAGGGCAGGATGAACTTGACCAATAAAGCCAAGCGTCTGACCCTCTACTTGTAACATAGCAGTCCGACCTGGATGGCTACCTGGGAGATCCGCAACGGCTACATAGCTAACTTCCAAACCTAAACGATCAAAGAGCACTTCCAACATTCCCTTGAGGGTAAAGAAATCGACAGGTTGAGCCTGGGTTTGGAAATCTTTTTCAAGCAAGGAGCCAGTCAAAGCCAAAGCAAGAACAGTATCTTCCTGAGGAAGCTGACTTCCTTCAACCTGCTTGAAGATTTTGCCAATCTCATAGAAGGCTAGGTTGAATTGTCGACGGGCCTGGTTGTATTGGAGGGTTTCCAAAAGTCCAGAGACCATACTTTGACGCAGCACGCTACGTTCCACACTCATCGGCCACATCAGTTCGATCAAAGGAATCGGATTCTGATTAAACAAGTTGGCTTTTTCGCTAGTTGTCAAGGTGTAGGTGATTACCTCGGTCAAGCCGGCACCTTCCATAGTTGCCTGGATCTTCCGACGCAGAGCCTGCATCTTGGTTAGTTCACCAGCAGTTCCCTGGCCACCCGGTAGCGAAGATGGCAAGCGGTCATAGCCATAAATCCGTGCAATTTCTTCGTTTAAATCAGCCGGAATCTGGATATCCCAGCGACGTTTTGGTACGAACACTTGGAAGGCCTCAGCATTGCCCGTCAAGTTAAAATCAAGCCGGCGGAAGATAGCTTCAATCGCGGCATAGTCCAAATCAGTTCCTAAAACACGATTCACAGTAGCCAAATCTGTTGTAACGCTTACCGGCTCTGTGTCTACTTCACCAGCCTGCACCTGACCAGCCAAAACTTCTGCCCCAGCTAGGTCCACCAAGAGACTCGCAGCATAATCCAAGGCTTCCGCAACAGTCGCAACATTGATTCCCTTTTCAAAACGGGCCGAGGCCTCACTCCGCAAGTTTAAGCGGCCGCTGGTTTTCCGAATGGCAGTCCCATCAAAAACAGCTGCTTCCAGAACAACCCGTTTGGATTGGGCACTGATTTCAGTATCTTCTCCGCCCATCACGCCAGCTAGGGCTACTGGCTCGTCCGCAACTGTAATCACTAAGTCAGTCACTTCCAAGTCACGATCTAAACCATCAAGGGTCCGAAGCTTCTCTCCAGCACGCGCCTCACGGAC
The DNA here is from genome assembly GCF_025447695.1 of Streptococcus danieliae. Taxonomy (NCBI): domain Bacteria; kingdom Bacillati; phylum Bacillota; class Bacilli; order Lactobacillales; family Streptococcaceae; genus Streptococcus; species Streptococcus danieliae. Next base: position 6,777 of record NZ_JAOBSU010000023.1, read on the forward strand.
AACAATTTTGCAATCCTTGAAGGTATCCAAGTCAAAGGCGTGGAGGGGCTGACCATATTCCAAAAGGACCAAATTGGTCACATCGACAACATTGTTAATGGGTCTAATCCCAGCGTTCATCAAACGGTTTTGTAACCACTGCGGACTTGGACCGACTTGAACATTTTCCAAAACACGAGCATAATAGGTAGAAGCCTTGTCTGTCTCAATCGCGACTTCTAACAAGTCAGCGGCAGATTTACCGCTTTCCTCTAGACTAACCGGTTTCAGGGTTAGAGCACGATCGTAAATAGCTGCTACTTCATAAGCCACACCGCGCATGGATAGGGCATCTGCTCGGTTAGGGGTAATGGACAATTCAATGATTTGGTCATCCATGTCGAGGTAAGGGAAAACTACTTGGCCTGGCACTGCCTCGTCTGGAAGTACTTGGATCCCTTCGGCATATTCTTTCGGAGTGATCGACTCCGGCACTCCTAATTCGCCCAAGGAACAGATCATTCCCAAGGATTCCATGCCACGAATCTTCCCTTTTTTAATCTTATAGTTATCGGCAATCCGTGCGCCAGGAAGGGCAACGATGACCTTTTGTCCAGCTGCAATATTGGGGGCGCCGCAGACAATCTGACGAGCTTCCGCTTCACCAACATCCACCTGGCAGAGATGGAGGTGGGTCTCCGGTACAGCCTCTTCTGAAAGAACATGACCGACGACGATTTTTGACAGACCGTCTGCAGGGCTGGTTACTCCCTCAACCTCGATCCCTGTTGTCGACATTTTTTCGGCCAGTTCAGCCACGGGAGCATCCAAGTCCACTAATTCTTTTAACCATTTATAACTTACTAACACGCGAGACTCCTTATTTGAATTGTTCTGAGAAACGTTGGTCGCCTAAATAGAAACCACGGATATCATTGATACCGTACCGCAACATGGCAATCCGTTCTTGACCTAAACCGAAGGCAAAACCGGAATACTGACTGGAATCAATGCCACTCATTTCAAGGACTTGAGGATGCACCATACCAGCTCCTAAAATCTCAATCCAACCAGTCTGCTTGCAAACATTACATCCTTGGCCGCCACACTTAAAGCAGGAGACATCGACTTCGACTGAGGGCTCCGTAAATGGGAAATAAGATGGACGAAGGCGGATTTTACGGTCTTTGCCAAACATCTTTTGCAGGATCAATTCCAGGGTTCCTTTTAAGTCAGCCATTGAAATACCTTGGCCAACAACCAAGCCTTCAATTTGATGGAATTGATGGCTGTGGGTTGCATCATCGGTATCCCGACGGTAAACCCGTCCTGGCGAGATCATTTTCAAAGGTCCTTGGCTGAAATCATGTTTTTCCATCGTCCGAGCTTGAACTGGACTGGTATGCGTCCGCAAGAGGACTTCTTCTGTAATGTAGAAGGTATCCTGCATATCACGCGCCGGGTGATCCTTCGGCAAGTTCATACGTTCGAAATTGTAGTGGTCTGACTCCACTTCAAAACCATCCACAATTTGATAACCCATGCCCAAGAAAATGTCTTCGATTTCCTGACTGGTTTGCGTCAGGATATGAGCTTGACCCCGTTTAACTGGACGGCCTGGCAAGGTCACATCAATGCTCTCTGCTGCTAACTGCTTGGCAATACGGTCAGCCTCCATATCTTTGGCTGCCTGGTCAAAGGCTTGGGTCAAAACATCCCGTGCTTCATTCACATGTTTACCAACCACTGGCCGCATCTCTGCAGACAAATCCTTCATTCCTTTAAGAATCTCTGTGAGCGAGCCTTTTTTCCCCATAACAGAGACCCGTAGGTCTTCTAATTCCCTGTCCAGATCACTATTGATATCATTCAAACTGGCTAGGGTGTCCGATACCAGTTTGGATAGTTTTTCTTCAATTGTTTCCATTTTTCCTCCATAAAAAAAGCGCGTGCAAGCCCACAAAATCGGAGCGTTGACACGCGGTACCATCCGTCTTTTATCCCTTTCGGGACCTTAGTTCATTTGTTCTTTTGCAGGTGAATTCAACAAGCTTCCCCTGGGCAGACTCTCAGTCACGGTCTCCCTCCCTGTACAGCTTTCCCTTGCTTACTAGTCCTGCGAACAAGTATTCAATTACAACCTTCTACTCTTGCTATTTTTCTATATAGGTTCTTAGCTTAGACTGGCCGAACTGTCCTGATGCCTGCCTGTTGCTACCTCATTTGCATTCAAAATAGTTTGAATAGTGGTGCTAGATTGTAAATAGTCTTGATCCTGTCATCGACTTTGTTTCCTAGACTATTTTTGACTCTCTTTAAATACTAGTCTATCAAAAATGGTGCCCTTTGACAAGCCAATTTCCAGCAACTTGCCTGTTCAGACAAGGACTACTCACTCTAGTTTTTTGTCACCTGACCAGTTTGATAATTAACAGAAATTCCTTCTTGAACATTGGGAATAAAAACATTGAATTCTAAACTGCCATCACTCGATTTAGCCTCTAAATGAGAACCTGAAGGGACCAAATCCCACTGGCTATTGTAAATCACCTCTACACGGTAACGAACCCGTTTGTTTTTATCCAAGGCCTTGCGCACCTGTGTTTCGTAGTAATTTTGCCCCCGTCCCTGGTCTGAATTGGACTGGTTCGCCCAAGCTGTCTGCACCGCAATATTAGCTGGGTTACTAGTTGAGGCATCGTAACCTTTCAATCCCCCAACCAAGGCATAGCCGAGCAGGTGACCCCGGTCCACTGCATGGTTATAGGGACCTTCCAGTCGCAACTGATGCCAGCCTGCTGGAGTCCAAGACGTGGAGCCATTGCCCGTCTCTTCCCGGTTTTTGTATTGCCGAGTTGACTTGGCTAATAGGGCATTAGCCAAGGTTGGCACAACCTCACCCGCAACTTCTTTAGTCTCATTGGTCGCATAGGGTTGGCTGGCGACCCTGGCATTTAAATCCGTTTGATTGCCATTCACCTCAAAGGAACCCGCTCCATTCCAAGTGAGTTCTCCCTTGATTTGTGACCGGACAGAATCGGTTAATACAGATTCTGCCAAGGCCCGGCTAGGAGCTTCTTGCGAGCTTTGGGTACTTTTCTGCACCGTCGCTGGCTGCCCCGTCGGTTGATCAGAGACATAGTAACTAGCCAGGGCTAGCCCCAAGCTCACGACAAGCCCTAAGGCGCTAACCGTTTGTTTTTGTTTTTTTCGAGCCATCTTTCATCCTTAATGCAATTTATCCATTAGTTCTTTCCAAGTCGTTGGCGACAAAATATCAAGAGGCTGTTTCCCTTCTCCCAAGACAGAGTAACCAAAAAGTAAACCCAAGGAAAATAGGAAGAGGGTTAATAACAGGAAACCTAAAATCATCAACCACTGTTTCCGAAAATAAGACCAATTACTTTCCATTTGACGCTCCTACTCGCTGAATATTAGCTCCCAAGGTAGCCAACTTCCGATCAAATTCATAATAGCCCCGATCCAGATGGCTAAGTTTGCCAACCCGAGTTTCTCCTTCTGCGACCAGACCCGCCAAAATCAAAGCAGCACTGGCCCGCAAGTCAGTTGACATGACTTCCGCCCCTTGCAAGGTTTGACCCCCATAAATAATCGCTGTATCCCGCAGGATATCCGAATGCAGATTCATCCGACGCATCTCTTCCAAATGTTGAAAACGATTTTCAAAAACGGTCTCAATCATGGTTGATTCCCCTGCTGCCACCGTCATCAAAGCTGTAAACTGCGCCTGCATATCCGTTGGAAAACCAGGATGTGGCTGGGTCTTAACCGTCACAGGTTTCAACCGACTCGCATCTGATTGAATCCGAATCCCACCAGCTTCTTCGGTAACTTCAACACCCATTTCTTGCATTTTCGCCAAGAGCGGACGATTGTGTTCCCAGATTGCATCCTCAATCAAAACATCACCACCGGTCATAGCCGCCGCAACCATAAAGGTTCCCGCTTCGATCCGATCCTGGACAACCGCATGTTCTGCTCCATGCAAGGACTCGACTCCATGAATAACCAAGGTTTCAGTACCAGCCCCGCGGACATCGGCCCCCATGGCATTCAAAAGCAAGGCCAAATCAACAATCTCTGGCTCCCGCGCAGCATTTTCAATCGTGGTAACCCCATCCGCCAAGGTGGCTGCCATCAGAATATTCTGAGTCGCTCCCACACTTGGGAAATCCAGGTAAATGGTCGCGCCTTTTAATTTTGGCGCTCGTACCTCAATATAGCCCGCTTCTTGATGGATTTCAGCTCCCATGGCCTCCAAACCTTTCAAGTGTAAGTCAATTGGGCGACTTCCAATCGTACATCCCCCTGGCATCGATACCTTGGCAAAACCATTACGGGCCAAGATTGGTCCCAATACCACAATTGATGCCCGCATTTGACTGACATATTCATAAGGGGCTTCACTGAGAATCGGACCTTGAGCATCAACAACCACTTGATTCTCTGCCTGGTCAAAATCAACCGCAATATCCAATCCTGCTATAACCTGGTTCATCGTAAAGACATCGGATAGGATAGGCACATTGGTTAAAATGGTTTTCCCTTCAGAGGCCAAGATCGTAGCTGCTAGCAGGGGTAACACAGCATTCTTAGCTCCCTCAATTTTAACCCGACCGCTTAAGCGATTATTTCCACCTTTTATAACAATTTGATCCATTTTTATCTGCTCCAAAAATTCATTTTGTTTTTATTTTATCATGAACCATTAAAAATAAGAACAGATAAGCAACAAGCCTTGTACAATAAGGCTTTATAAGACTAGAATCTCCCGCCACTTTTTCCAAAAAGCTACAAAAACTTCCACCTTATGCCCCTGGAAAACAAAAAACCGCCTCGAATTCGAAGCGGTCTGTGTTAGAAAATCAATGGAACCTTTCCATTAAATTTGAATCCATTGTAGCATATTCTGCCCACTCCAATATTTCAAAAACTTGTCATTGTTTTACTAAAAAGACAAAGGATGACTATTGTGTGTAGGAAGTGAATAAACTAGAAGGTTCGAGAATATCTGAACTTACAAGGACTACTCTTTACCACACTAAGCAGGGCTTGCCCACAGCTACTCCACCAAGGTCCGCAGGCTCTGGCTTAGTGAAACTAGACTTAGGAAAAAGGAGGAAACTAAAAAACCGAGAGCAATGCTGAGAAGCAGATGGAGCACTTGGGCCTTGCGTGTATTTTCTGGTGTTATGCGCAGCCATTTATCCCAGGCCACCAACTCCCCCAATAGGCGATGCGTTAGGTAAATGAAACATAAATGGCTAGCGACGACTACTAATTGATTATTCATACTTCTATTGTAACACAGTCCTGCTAAAGCGAAAAACAAGGCCACAATTGGACCTTGTTTTTCGCTTTATTTACTTCCCACATTAATTCGGTTAATCGCACGTTGCAAGGCAATCCGTGCCCGTTGTTCCTGGTCAATGGAGTGTTCTGAAAGGGCTTGTTCCAAAGCGACTTCTGCCCGCTTCTTAGCTCTTTCTGCCCGACTGACATCAATATCACGTGCCCGTTCCGCAGAATCGGCAATAATCGTGATGGTATCATCAACTACTTCGATCACTCCACCATTCACCGCAACCCAGTCAACATGGTCTTCATCATCAACTCGACGAACCTTTAGTTCATCCACCGCCAAAACGGCCAATAGATTGGTATGACCTGGAAGGATTCCCAGTTCCCCTTCGGTGGTGCGAGCCATGACAAATTGAGCATGGTGTTGATAAATCATGCCATGGGGAGTTACAATTTGCACAGTCATCTGGCCCATAAATCACCTCTAAAAGTTCATTTTTTCTGCCTTAGCAATGACATCTTCAATGGATCCGACACCTCGGAAGGCATCTTCTGGAAGATGGTCATATTTTCCATCCAGGATATCTTTAAAGCCACGGACTGTTTCCGCAACTGGCACATAAGATCCTGGTTGGCCTGTAAACTGCTCGGCTACGTTAAAGTTTTGTGAAAGGAAGAATTGAACTCTTCGTGCACGCGCAACCAATGTTTTTTCTTCATCAGACAATTCATCCATTCCGAGGATTGCAATGATGTCCTGCAATTCATTGTAGCGCTGAAGAACACGCTTGACCTCAGAAGCCACTTCATAGTGTTCTTGACCGACAATTTCGGGAGCCAAGGCACGAGAGCTAGATGCTAATGGATCCACAGCTGGGTAAATTCCCAATTGCACCAATTTCCGTTCCAGGTTGGTGGTAGAATCCAAGTGGGCAAAAGCTGTCGCAGGCGCCGGATCGGTGTAGTCATCCGCTGGGACATAGATGGCTTGAATCGAAGTCACCGAACCTTTTTTGGTTGAGGTAATCCGTTCCTGCAATTGTCCCATCTCTGTTGCCAAGGTTGGTTGGTAACCTACGGCCGATGGCATCCGTCCAAGCAAGGCGGATACTTCCGATCCCGCTTGGGTAAAGCGGAAGATATTATCGATAAAGAGCAAGACGTCTTGTCCTTCAACATCACGGAAGTATTCCGCAATAGTCAAACCAGTCAGGGCAACCCTCATCCGTGCTCCTGGTGGCTCATTCATTTGTCCAAAGACCATGGCAGTCTTTTCAATAACGCCTGATTCTTTCATTTCCCAATAAAGGTCATTTCCTTCACGGGTCCGCTCACCAACACCCGTAAAGACGGAGATTCCGCCATGCTCTTGGGCGATGTTATGGATAAGCTCCTGAATCAAAACGGTCTTTCCAACTCCGGCACCACCAAAGAGTCCGACTTTTCCCCCTTTTAGATAGGGAGCCAAGAGGTCGATAACCTTGATTCCTGTTTCCAAGATTTCAGTCGAAGTGGATAATTCATCAAAACTTGGAGCTTTTTTATGGATTGGTTGACGGTCTAGGTGTTCCCCAAGAGGCTGATCCAAATCAATCGTGTCTCCAAGCACATTGAAAACACGGCCAAGCGTTTCTTTCCCGACAGGAACTGAAATTGGTCGACCTGTATCCAACACTTCTTGACCACGTTTCAAACCGTCTGTTGATTCCATCGCGATGGTGCGTACAACTCCATCCCCCAATTCAAGAGCAACTTCAAGAACGATTTTACCGGCTTGATCTCCATCCTTGTAGACCACCAAGGCATTATTAATTTCTGGTAATCGTGCATCCGTTGGAAAGACTACATCCACAACGGGTCCAATTACCTGAGCAATCTTACCTGTGCTCATGTCTTTCTCCTTTTCTTCTAGTGTTACTCAAGAGCACTTGCCCCGGCAACAATTTCTGTAATTTCTTGTGTAATGGCTGCTTGCCGCGCCCGGTTGTATTGAATGGTTAATTCAGAAATAACCTTTTTGGCATTATCCGTCGCAGTCTGCATGGCTGTCATACCCGCTGCATTTTCAGCCGTCTTAGCATCAATAATCGCCCCATAAATCATACTTTCTGCATATTGTGGCAAGAGCTGATTCAAGAGTGCCTCTTTTCCAGGTTCCAAATCAAATTCTTTAGCATACCCTGTTGCGGCTTCATTAGGGTCCAAATCAACAATGGGTAACATCTGCTCAACCCGCATTTGACTGGTTAAGGAATTGACGTGATGATTGTAGCACACGTACAACTCATCAAAGAGTTCCGCCTGATACATAGCCACAGCCTTGTTGATGATTTTTTGAACCTCATCAAAACTTGGCTGGTCCGCCAAACCACGGAGTTCATAGATAGGCTCTATTCCACGCGCTTTAAAAAAGTCTGTGCCCATACCACCGATAGAGATAATAGCATAGCTTTCTGGATCCTCGTGGTATTCCTTGATCAAATCCATCACAGCTTTCAAAACCGTAGAGTTGTAACCACCGACCAAACCGCGATCAGAGGTAATCACAATATAACCCGTCTTTTTAACCGGACGGCTGAGCAACATCGGATTGCTGCTACCAGCTACCAACTCCGAATCCAAAAGGTCTGTTAACAGCTGCCGTACCCGTTTGGCATAGACTTGGAAATCCTTAGTTGCCTGCTCAGACTTGCCTAACTTAGCTGCCGACACCATTTGCATGGCATTGGTGATTTGACTGGTATTTTTAGTTGATGCAATTTTGTTCTTAATTTCATTTAAAGAAACGGCCATCTCTTACCTCTTTCTTAATTGAAATTTGCTTGTCCCTTAAATTCTTGAATCGCTGCATCCAAGACATCTTCTTTTGGAAGATCTTTGGTCATTCGAATTCCTTCAAAAATTTCTGGATGTTTAGCATCAAAGTAGTCATAAAGCTCTGCTTCAAAGCGAAGAACATCATCGACTGGAATATCATCCAAGAATCCGTGTGTCAAAGCATAGAGAATGACAACCTGCTTTTCAACTGGAAGCGGTTGATGAACGGGCTGTTTCAAGACCTCAATGGTCCGACGACCACGGTTCAAACGAGCCTGAGTCGCCGCATCCAAATCACTACCAAATTTCGTAAAGGCTTCTAGTTCACGATAAGCCGCCAAGTCAATCCGGAGAGTTCCGGCAACTTTTTTCATAGCTTTAATCTGTGCTGAACCACCAACCCGTGAAACAGATGAACCCGCATCAATGGCTGGGCGAACACCTGAGTTAAAGAGCGAATCGTCCAAGAAAATCTGTCCATCAGTAATGGAGATCACGTTGGTCGCAATATAGGCGGAAATATCTCCAGCCTGGGTTTCAATAAATGGAAGGGCTGTAATAGAGCCTCCGCCCAATTCATCCGAAACCTTAGCAGACCGCTCCAAAAGACGGCTATGAAGATAGAAAACATCCCCAGGGAAGGCCTCACGTCCTGGTGGACGACGAAGCAAGAGGGATAGTTCCCGATAGGCAACCGCTTGTTTGGACAAGTCATCATAAACAATCAAGACATGTTTGCCCTGGTACATAAATTCCTCTGCCATGGCCACACCTGAATAAGGTGCCAAGAAGAGCAAGGGAGATGGTTGTGACGCCGATGCAGAAACAACGATCGTATAATCCAAGGCTCCATGTTTCCGCAAGGTCTCAACCTGGGTCCGCACAGTTGATTCTTTCTGCCCAATCGCCACATAGATACAGATCATATCTTGACCTTTTTGGTTCAAGATCGCATCGATGGCAATGCTTGTTTTACCGGTTTGACGGTCTCCGATAACCAATTCCCGCTGACCACGGCCAATTGGAACCAGGGCATCAATCGCCTTCAAACCTGTTTGTAGTGGTTCTGAAACAGATTTCCGTTCCATAACACCTGGTGCAGGTGCTTCGACTGGCCGAGTTCCAGTTGTTTCGATTGGCCCCAGCCCATCAATCGGACGGCCCAAAGGATCCACAACTCGTCCAATCAGGGCTTCCCCAACAGGAACTTCCATGATTTTGCCAGTTCGACGGACGGTGTCTCCTTCGCGAATATCGGTGAATTCACCGAGGATAATAATACCGACATCTTTGGTTTCCAGGTTTTGAGCCATTCCATAGGAACCGTTCTCAAAGATGAGCAATTCACCACTCATAGCCTGGTTCAGACCATGGGCACGTGCAATTCCGTCACCGATGTAGGTTACAATTCCTGTTTCGGTCACATCAAAATCTGGTTGAAAATTGTCGATTTGTTGCTTAATTAAAGCGCTAATTTCTTGTGCTTGAATCGCCAACGCTCACACCACTTTCTATTTCATTTTTTCTTTCACTGTCTGTAATTGGTTACGAATGCTTGCATCAATTCGCTTATGGTTGGCTGTGATCACAAATCCACCAATGAGGTCTTGGTCAATCACTTGCCTTACTGTTCGCACACCAATCTTCATTTTTTCCTGAACAAGTGGTAGCAATGCTGCTAGTTGCTCCTCTGATAAAGCATAGGCCGACTCTAGGATCACCTCAAACATATTGGTCTCCACTTCTAGTCGGCTCAAGCTCTCTTTTAAAATAGCTTCTAACAACTCTTCCCGTTGGTTCTGAATCAAAACTTTAAATAAATGATCTACAAGTTCAGATCCAGTTGGTAAAAACGACTGAAGAATTTCTGCTTTCTTGTCTTTAGGAACTGCAATATTGTTTAAAAAACCAGTCAGTTGTGTTTCTGCCACAAGATCCAAAACCTGATCCATAATCGGAAACACCAGCTGGCTCTGGTTTTTTTCAATCACTAATTGAACAAAGGGAGCTGCATAACTATCAACCAGTAGCATTTCTTTCTTGTCCATTAGCTTTCTCCTAATTGTTTAATGTACTGATCAATTAATTCCGAATGAACTTCTGGAGTCAACTCTTTACTCAAAATTTTCGAAGTTAAGTCAACTGTTAGATTAGCGACCTCTTCCTTAATACTGGCTAGAGCTGCCGCTTTTTCTTGTTCAATCTCTTGGCCTGCATTTTCTTTTAGACGCTCGACTTGCGCCTTGGTTTCTGCCAAGACTTGATTTTTTTGATGTTCAGCATTTTCCTTGGCAGTAGCCAAAATAGCTGCCGCCTCTTCCTTGGTCCCGGATAACTGCTGTTGGCGTTCTTTCAACAAAGCTTCCGCTTGATCTTTTGCGGCTTCTGCACGATCAATATCTGAACTAACCTTTTCAGAACGCTCATCTAGAACTGTTTCAAGACGATTCCAAACATATTTTTTAATAAGTAGGAGAACCGCAATAAAAGAGCCAGTTACTAGAATAAAATTCCCAATTAACTGTCCTAACGTAATTTCCACTTCTTTCTCCTTTCTTAGACTTCCTCTGTATTAATTTTCTTCCCTAGATAGTTCGAAGACAACATGGTAAAGACGAAGGCCTGCATTCCTGAAATAAAAATCGAGAAGGCGGTCCATGCCATATTTAAACCAAAGGCAAACGGAAAGGCAATCAAATAGGTAGCAATCAGTTGTGTCAAAAGCGATACAATGACTTCACCGGAAAAGATATTTCCGTATAGCCGAAGTGCTAGCGAAAGAAAATTCGTAATCTCCTCAAGGATATTCATCGGCGTCATCGCCACTGGTGTGGCAAAGGCACGGAAATAATTCTTAAATCCTTGACGGCGAATCCCCTCAACTTGAATAAACACAGTCACCAAGAAGGACAAGCTCAAATCATAGGCCAGATTGGCTGTTGGCGAAGTCCATAAATTGTAGTGTTCTGGTGCTAGAGTTTCAATTTTGGTCGCTAGTCCAATAGAGTTCGCAACCAAGAGGAATAAGAAAAGACTAAAGAAAATGGGGAGGTAGGTCCGAACATTGGAGGCACCGAGGTTGTTCTGGATCACTCCGGTTACAAACTCAATCAAGGCCTCTAAGGCGCTTTGCTTGCGGTTGGGTCGGACCTGTAAGTCCCGACTGAGCCAATACACAAAGCCAAATACCAGGGCTACCGTTAAGAGAGACATGGCCAACAGAGTTAGATCAAAAACAATCGGTCCGATTGCAATCGTTGGTGAATGGGATTCCACGGGTCTCTCACCTCTTTTCTAAATGAGCAATCTTACAAGATAAAGGCCATAGCAAGTAGAACGAAGAAGGTACCCTCGATAAAGGCAATCCCCATCAACATGCTGGTTTGCAACTTGTTGTAAAGTTCAGGTTGGCGAGCTGCAGAACGTAGGAAGCTAGAAACCAGCAATCCTTCACCAATACTTACACCCATTACGGCTAAACCAAGAGCCAAAATTGATAAATTCATTTCGAATTCTCCTTTTATTTTTTGTTACCCCATTACTCTACTCCTATTCCCTACATTTGTCAAATTTTCAGAGAAGAAAAATAGCTGATTTTTCAGGTTCTATAATAGACTTCCTGCGAAACAGTGACAGAACCTAAGATTTATCGGAGTCATCACTTGAAAAAGACTGAGTTACAAAATGT
>NZ_JAOBSU010000024.1:0-18494 GCF_025447695.1 Streptococcus danieliae
GAACCCGACCTAATCAACCTTGCGGGGGTGGGACTACGAACTAATTTTGAAAAAAATTAGTTCTGTCCCACTCCCTTTTTACGCTTAAGATTCAACTGTCAAATCTTCTTCAATGGTTTCTTTTTCAACTTCCAATTCTGGAGCCATCAACTCCTCAATGGTTTCGACTTCATTGACAGCTTTTGGTTCCAAGTTCCGGTAACGAGCCATACCTGTACCTGCAGGAATAATCTTACCAATGATAACATTTTCCTTCAAGCCAAGGAGATGGTCCTTCTTACCACGGATCGCCGCATCTGTAAGGACACGAGTGGTTTCCTGGAAGGAAGCCGCAGAAAGGAAGGAATTGGTTTCCAAGGAAGCCTTGGTAATTCCCATCAAGACTGGACGAGCTGTCGCTGGAACCCCACCTGAGATCAATACATCACGGTTAGCATCTGTAAAGTCGGTGATATCCATCAAGGTACCCATGAGAAGGTCTGTATCTCCTGGATCCATGACACGCACTTTACGGATCATTTGACGAACCATGACCTCAATGTGTTTGTCACCGATTTCCACCCCTTGGCTACGGTAAACTTTTTGAACCTCAGCCAATAGATAGGTTTCAACGGACAGTACATCACGAACAGCCAGCAAGTGTTTTGGTTGGATAGATCCTTCAGTAAGCGCTGCACCACGAGCGACCTGGTCACCAACTTCGACCTTCATCCGTGCTGTAAATGGTACAACATACTCGCCCTGACCAAGTGGGCCTTCCACAAAGACTTTCTTAGTCCGTGTTGAGGCGTCCTCTTCAATGGCCACAACTTCACCCTTAACTTCGGTGATAACCGCTTCCCCTTTTGGATTACGGGCTTCAAAGATTTCCTGAACCCGAGGAAGACCCTGGGTGATATCGGTATTGGAAGCAACCCCTCCCGTGTGGAAAGTCCGCATGGTCAACTGGGTACCAGGCTCACCGATGGATTGAGCGGCGATGGTACCAACGGCTTCACCAACTTCAACTGCATCACCTGTCGCCAAGTTGATTCCGTAACAGTGACGGCAAACTCCATGACGGGTGTTACATGTGAAGACAGAGCGAATCGTTATTTCTTCAACACCTGCTGCAACAATAGTCCGGGCCAAGTCTTCTGTAATCAAGATATTTGGACCAACCAAGACCTCACCTGTTTCTGGGTGTTTAACCGTCTTCTTAGTATAACGACCAGCCAAACGCTCTTCCAAGGACTCAATCATTTCCTTACCATCAGTGATGGAGCGAATCAAGAGACCACGATCGGTTCCACAATCATCCTCTCGGATAATAACGTCTTGGGCAACGTCAACCAAACGACGGGTCAAGTAACCAGAATCGGCGGTCTTCAAGGCCGTATCCGTCATACCCTTACGTGCACCGTGGGTGGAGAAGAACATTTCCAAGACAGACAAACCTTCACGGAAGTTAGACAGGATTGGCAATTCCATGATTCGTCCGTTCGGAGCAGCCATCAAACCACGCATTCCGGCCAACTGGGAGAAGTTGGAGATGTTACCCCGGGCTCCGGAGTCCATCATCATAACGATTGGGTTCTTCGGATTCTGGCTAGCAGTCAAGGCATTTTCCAAACGCTCTTTGGCTGCACGCCACTCACCTGTAACGGCATTGTAACGCTCATCATCGGTGATCATACCCCGACGGAATTGTTTGGAAATTTGTTCAACCCGCTCATGAGAGGTTTCGATGATTTCTTCTTTATTCGCAATAACTGGGATATCCGCAATTCCCACTGTCAAGCCAGCGAGGGTTGAATGATAATAACCCAAATCTTTCAAGCGGTCCAAGAGCGCAGAGGTTTCTGTTGTCCGGAAACGTTTGAAGATTTCAGCGATGATATTTCCAAGATTTTTCTTTTTGAATGGAACATTCAATTCCAAATCAGCCAAAACTTTATGGATATTTTGACCAGATTCCAAGAAGTACTTATCTGGAACCCCCTTGACCAAGTTATCATTGGTTGGTTCTTGGAGGTATGGCAATTCTGCTGGCATGATGGCATTAAACAAGATCTTACCAACAGTTGTGACCATGATCTTCCCTTGTTGGTACTCTGACCAAGGTTTATCCAACTTATCGGTCGCAATACCAACACGGGTATGAACATGCACCAAGCCATTACGCCATGCCATGATCGCTTCATCCGCATCCTTGAAGACCATGCCTTCGCCTTCACGTCCAGCTTCTTCCATAGTCAAGTAGTAGTTCCCCAAAACCATGTCCTGAGATGGGGTTACAACTGGCTTCCCGTCTTTCGGGTTCAAGATATGCTCAGCGGCCAACATCAAAATCCGTGCTTCTGCTTGAGCTTCTTCAGATAGGGGCACGTGGATGGCCATTTGGTCTCCGTCAAAGTCGGCATTGTAGGCCTCACACACCAGTGGGTGCAAACGGATGGCCTTACCATCGATCAGAACAGGTTCAAAGGCCTGGATTCCCAAACGGTGAAGGGTCGGTGCGCGGTTCAACAGAACTGGGTGTTCTTTGATCACATCTTCCAAGATGTCCCAGATACGCTCGTCGCCACGTTCTACTAATTTTTTAGCTGCTTTGACGTTTTGGACGATATCCCGAGCTACAATTTCCCGCATTACAAACGGTTTGAAGAGCTCAATCGCCATTTCACGCGGCACACCACATTGGTACATTTTAAGGGTTGGACCAACCGCGATAACCGAACGACCAGAGAAGTCAACCCGTTTTCCAAGCAAGTTTTGACGGAAACGCCCTTGTTTTCCTTTCAGCATGTGGCTGAGGGATTTCAACGGACGGCTACCTGGACCTGTGATTGGACGACCACGACGACCATTGTCAATCAAGGCATCAACGGCTTCCTGCAACATCCGTTTTTCATTTTGCACAATGATTCCCGGTGCATTCAACTCCAACAGACGCGCCAAGCGGTTGTTCCGGTTGATAACCCGACGGTACAGGTCATTAAGGTCAGAAGCCGCAAAACGTCCACCGTCCAATTGAACCATCGGACGAAGATCTGGTGGGATAACCGGAAGGATGTTTAGAATCATCCATTCCGGTTTGTTACCAGACTTGTAGAAGGCATCCAAAACATCCAAACGACGAACAGCCTTAATCCGTTTTTGACCGGTTGCAGACTTGAGTTCTGCTTTAAGTTCTTTAATCTCCGCTTCCAAGTTTACTTGTTTCAACAAGTCTTGGATTGCTTCCGCTCCCATTTTCGCAACAAAGGAACCAGAACCATAGCGGCGAAGGTTTTCCCGGTACTCACGCTCGGTCATGATTGACTTGTGCTCTAATGGCGTTTCTTTCGGATCAATCACAACATAAGCCGCAAAGTAAATAACTTCTTCCAAAGCACGCGGGCTCATGTCGAGGGTCAAGCCCATACGGCTCGGGATTCCCTTGAAATACCAGATATGGGATACAGGAGCCTTCAACTCAATATGACCCATCCGTTCCCGACGCACACGAGCTTCGGTTACTTCAACCCCACAGCGGTCACAGATGATCCCTTTGTAACGAAGGCGTTTGTATTTCCCACAGGCACACTCCCAGTCCTTGGTTGGTCCAAAAATAACCTCATCAAAAAGCCCTTCACGCTCCGGCTTTAGAGTCCGGTAGTTAATGGTTTCTGGTTTTTTGACTTCTCCGTAAGACCATGAACGGACCTTGCTTGGAGAGGCGAGTGTGATTTGCATACTTTTAAAACGATTTACATCAACCACTCTATCTTACCTTTCTTTTGGTTCACTTATTTTGATTCATCTGCATCGAAAGCCTCTTTTGCTTCCCGTGCAGCTTTTTCACGTGCTTTTTCCAAATCATCGACATGGATGATGCCATTATCTTCCCCTTCATCCAAATCGCGCAATTCAACTTCTTGATCATCTTCATCAAGCACGCGCATATCTAGACCCAAGGATTGCAATTCTTTGACAAGAACGCGGAAGGATTCTGGAACACCTGGTTTTGGAATTGGATCACCTTTGGTAATCGCTTCATACGCTTTAAGACGACCATTCACATCATCTGATTTATAGGTCAAAATTTCTTGAAGAACATTGGAAGCGCCATAGGCTTCGAGAGCCCAAACCTCCATCTCACCGAACCGCTGTCCACCGAATTGTGCCTTACCACCCAATGGTTGCTGAGTAACCATCGAGTAAGGTCCAACAGAACGGGCATGCAATTTATCGTCAACCATGTGGTGGAGCTTGATCATGTACATGACCCCAACAGAAACACGGTTATCAAACAGCTCACCAGTGCGACCATCATAAAGGACGGTCTTGGCATCTGAGTCCATACCTGCTTCGCGAACAGTATCCCACAAGTCTTGTGAACTTGCTCCGTCAAAAACCGGTGTTGCAATGTGGATTCCGAGGTTCCGAGCGGCCATTCCCAAGTGAAGTTCCATTACCTGACCGATGTTCATCCGTGATGGTACCCCCAATGGGTTCAGCATGATGTCAACCGGTGTTCCATCTGGAAGGTATGGCATATCTTCTACAGGAACAATCCGAGACACAACCCCCTTGTTTCCGTGGCGGCCGGCCATCTTATCCCCAACCTTGATTTTACGTTTTTGAGCGATGTAAACACGAACCAGCATGTTGACCCCTGATTGAAGCTCATCACCGTTAGCACGAGTAAAGATCTTCACATCACGGACAACTCCGTCGGCCCCATGTGGTACCCGAAGAGAAGTATCCCGAACTTCACGTGACTTATCACCGAAGATCGCATGGAGGAGGCGTTCCTCTGCGGAGAGGTCCTTCTCACCTTTTGGTGTCACTTTACCAACAAGAATGTCGCCTTCTTTAACTTCTGCTCCGATGCGGACAATTCCCATTTCATCCAAGTGGCTAAGGGCATCTGGCCCAACGTTTGGAATTTCGCGGGTAATTTCTTCAGGGCCTAACTTGGTATCACGGGTTTCAGACTCGTATTCTTCCAAATGCACAGACGTGTAAACATCGTCTTTGACCAAACGTTCACTCATGATAACCGCATCCTCGAAGTTGTACCCTTCCCAGGTCATGTAGGCCACGATAGGGTTTTGTCCAAGGGCAATTTCCCCATTTTCCATGGATGGTCCATCGGCGATGAAATCGCCTTTTTCTACCTTATCACCCAACTTAACCAAGGTCCGTTGGTTGTAGGCTGTACCTGAGTTGGAACGACGGAATTTGGTTACTTTATAAATATCCAGTGAACCATCTTCACGGCGGACTTCAACGCGATCAGCGTCTGCATACGTTACGACACCATCGTGGTTGGCGATAACAGCTGCTCCAGAGTCGTGGGCAACTTGGTATTCCATACCGGTACCAACGTAAGGGGCTTTCGGATCAATCAATGGCACAGCCTGACGTTGCATGTTGGCTCCCATGAGGGCCCGGTTGGAGTCATCGTTTTCCAAGAACGGAATACATGCGGTTGCGACGGCAACTACCTGTTTTGGAGAAACGTCCATGAAGTCTACAGAGCTTGCTGCATACTCTTGGTTATTTCCGCGATGACGTCCCATGACGATATCAGAGAGGAAGTGTCCTTCTGCATCCAAGGCAGAATTCGACTGAGCCACGATGTACTCATCTTCTTCATCCGCTGTCAACCACACGATTTCGTTGGTTACCAAACCTTTTTCACGGTCAACCCGGCGGTAAGGGGTTTGAATAAAGCCGTATTTGTTCAAATGACCATAAGAGGCCAAGTTGTTAATCAAACCGATGTTAGGCCCCTCAGGGGTCTCGATTGGACACATCCGACCATAGTGGGTCGCGTGTACGTCCCGCACCTCATAACCCGCACGATCCCGTGTCAAACCACCAGGTCCCAAGGCAGACAAACGGCGTTTGTGAGACAACTCAGATAGAGGGTTGTGCTGGTCCATGAACTGGGACAACTGAGAAGATCCAAAGAATTCTTTAATAGCCG
Organism: Streptococcus danieliae; assembly: GCF_025447695.1. NCBI lineage: Bacteria > Bacillati > Bacillota > Bacilli > Lactobacillales > Streptococcaceae > Streptococcus > Streptococcus danieliae. Next base: position 5,960 of record NZ_JAOBSU010000024.1, read on the forward strand.
CAGTTACAGGGCGAATATTAATAATTTGTTGAGGGGTCAAAGCTTCATTATCCTGAACACTCATCCGCTCCCGGACATTCCGCTCCATCCGTGACAAACCAAGGCGAACTTGGTTGGCCAGAAGTTCCCCAACTGTCCGGATCCGACGATTTCCCAAGTGGTCAATGTCATCGATCCGTCCCATACCTTCAGAAAGGTTGAGGAAGTAGCTCATTTCTGCCAAAATATCTGCTGGAGTGACAGTCCGGACTTTTTCATCTGGATTACCATTTCCGATAATGGTTACAACCCGATCAGGATCCACAGGTGACACAACCTTAAATTTCTGAAGAACCACCGGCTCAGTCAAGACTGCTGAATCATTTGGAATGTAGACAATCTTATTGAGATCACCGTCCAATTGCGGAGCCAACTGATCGATTAAGTCACGCGTCATAACTATTCCTGCTTCAACAAGGATTTCACCAGTCTCTGCATCTACCAAAGGCTCAGCCAAGGTTTGGTTCAACAGACGGGTTTTGATGTTGAGCTTTTTATTGATTTTATAACGACCAACAGCAGCTAAGTCGTACCGACGTGGATCGAAGAAACGCGCGATCAAGAGGCTGCGAGAAGACTCTGCCGTTTTTGGTTCACCTGGACGAAGGCGCTCATAAATTTCCTTCAAGGCCTCGTCTGTTCGTGAATCCATTGGATTCTTGTGGACATCTTTTTCAATACTGTTGCGAACAAGAAGGCTGTCTCCAAAGATGTCGATAATTTCATCATCACCAGAGAATCCAAGAGCACGAACAAGAGTGGTAAACGGAATCTTCCGCGTCCGGTCAATCCGTGTGTAAGCAATGTCTTTCGAGTCTGTTTCTAACTCCAACCAAGCTCCACGGTTAGGAATCACAGTTGAACCATAACCCACTTTACCGTTCTTATCCACTTTATCATTGAAGTAAACTCCAGGAGAGCGCACCAACTGGGATACGATAATCCGTTCAGCACCATTGATGATAAAGGTTCCCATTTCAGTCATGATTGGGAAATCTCCAAAGAATACTTCCTGAGTTTTAATTTCCCCAGTTTCCTTATTTACAAGACGGAAGGTCACAAAAATAGGAGCTGAAAGGTTGGCATCATGTGCACGCGCTTCCTCAAGTGTATATTTTGGCTCCCGCAATTCGTATCCGACAAACTCCAACTCCATCGTATCCGTGAAGTTTGAAATTGGAAGTACATCTTGGAATACTTCTTTCAAACCATGGTCCAGGAATTCTTTAAATGAGTCTGTTTGGATTTCAATCAAATTTGGTAAATCAAGAACTTCTTTGATTCTTGAAAAACTACGACGTGTACGGTGTTTCCCATACTGAACTTCATGTCCTGCCAAGTTGATAACTCCTTCTTTTTATTGGACGCAGGCTTGTGCCCAGCCGCTCCCCATTGTCCTTTTAAATTCATTTAATTTATCTTTTATTACTTTGTTAATTCGTCTTGCCGTACTTCTTTGAAACTTTCTTCGAAAGTTTTATTAGCAAGTTCAAAACCTCCACCAGAGCTTTTGAACTGTCTACGACTCATTGCCTCGTACTAAAAGTAAACTAAATAACTATATAATTTTTAGAAAATTTAAGAATAGATTACAATCCTCAAAAAGACTAAAATGAGACACAAAAAGAGCAGCTAAATCGACTCGTTTTCGGAATGATTTAACTGCTGAAAGCTCCGACCGGACAATATTTCGGCAGAGCAAACGACAACTGATTCAAAAAATTATAGCATAAATAGGAATAAAGAGCAAGGGCTTTGAAAGGAAAATCGGAAACACCTACTCCAAGTCTTTCAACCCCAAATACTCGGACCCTCCACCCCCGTCGAAAGCTTTTAATTTTTCTGAGAATTATCTGACAAATATTTGACCCTCTGCTTTTCTTATGCTAATCTTAACAATATAGATAGATTTCTTATTTAACCATGGATTTCGAGGAGATAATCCTAAAATTCTATTCCCCTTTGATCATCTCCCCTATTCAAACTAGAGGATACTACTTATATAAGACCAGAAAGGACATCATTAGCACCTCCCCAAACAAAATTGGAGTGTGTTAATACAATTACAGCCATGAACAAACCTCGTTTTTGGGCTGGAGCCTGCCTGCTCCTCTGCCTCCTATCTCTGAGTATCGGAGTTGGCAGTTTCTCTTGGTCAGACTGGCTCTCCGGCAACCAGGCCAGTCAGCTCCTCCTCTTGGAATCCCGGATTCCAAGAACCATCAGCCTCGTTCTCGCTGGTGCTGGAATCAGCCTCTCTGGCCTACTCATGCAGCTCCTGACCCAGAATTCTTTCGCAGCCCCATCAACCATTGGCACAACGGATGCCGCCAAACTGGGGATCCTCCTCAGTCTCTTTTTACCGGCCCCGACCATCACCCAGAAGATTATTCTGGCCCTGGGCACCTCGCTTTTTTTTAGCATCTTTTTTCTGAAAATTCTAAGGAAGCTCTTTTCCAGCTCCCCCTGGCTCCTCCCGCTTGTCGGAATGGTCTACGGTGGCCTCCTCAGCGCAGGGGGACAATTCCTAGCCTACCAGTTTGAGTTAGTCCAAAGTCTCAGCAGCTGGAGCCAGGGATCCTTTGCCATGGTCCAAACCCAGCAGTACGAGTGGCTTTTTGGCAGCCTCTTGCTGGTTCTGGCTAGCTCCCGTCTGGCAACAGCTATCAATATCATGGGCTTGGGTGCGGATACTAGTCAGAGTCTGGGAGTCCCTCAAAAGAAACTCGAATTCCTGATTCTGTTACTAATCTCACTGACAACTAGTCTCACCATGGTCACTGTTGGGAGTCTCCCTTTTGTCGGTGTTCTGGTCCCCAATCTCGTTCGCCGTTACTACGGGGATTCTTTGGAAAAATCCCAGACCATCACAGCTTTAGCCGGAGCCTGTCTCCTCCTAGTCGCTGACATCCTTGCACGGACGATTATTGCCCCTTATGAAGTGGCCATCAGCCTGATTCTAGGAATCGCTGGTAGTCTCGTCTTTCTCATTTTAATTTGGAGGTCCTACCGCCATGCCAGCTATTCCTAAACCCACTATCAAGAGACTAGCCGGTCTTGTACTACTTGGCCTCCTATTCTCTCTTCTCTATCTCTTTTGGGATTGGACAGAGCTACCGGACTTTCTCTGGCTTCTTAGGCAACAAAAGCTCTTCAGCTATACCCTGGTCGCAATAGCCACCGCCTTTGCGACCATCAGCTTTCAAACGGTGACCGGCAACCGCCTGCTCAGTCCCAACCTCTTAGGACTGGAAAGTCTCTTTGTCCTGATTCAGACAGCAACTATCTTTTTCAGTCACAGCTTACTAGCCCAGCAATTAGGACCTCTAGCAGAGTTTGGGGTCAGCTTAGGGATTCAGCTACTCTTTTTCCTCCTACTCCAGCCAGTCCTCAATCGCTTTTTGGAGCAGGATTTAATACTGATTCTCCTAACCTGTATGGCACTTGGAACCCTCTTTCGGAGCCTTAGCATCTTCCTCCAGGTTCTCTTAGATCCCAACGAATTTGACCAGCTACAGGCCAAATTGCTCCCCAGCTTTCAACGGATCAATCTCCCCGTCCTCGGATTGGCAGCAGTACTTATTGTACTTGCCTCTATCTACCTACTAAAAAAGGCATCCCTACTGGATTTATTAGCCTTAGACCTAGAAACTGCTGGCCTGCTTGGAGTCCAGACCCAACTCGTCCAAAAACAAGTTCTCTGGGCTGTTGTCCTACTCGTTGCCAGTAGTACCGCCTTGGTTGGCCCCCTTCTTTTCTTCGGCTTTCTTGTCTCCAATCTCAGCTACCTTTTCCTAAGTGATTACCACCATTCCTGGCTCTTCCCGATTGCCAGTCTGATTGGCTTTTGCCTACTCGTGTTCAGCCAATTCTTATCGGAGCAGGTTTTTCAGCTGCAGATTCCCAGTAACCAATTGATCGAGGTCATCGGAGGCAGCCTCTTTTTCTACCTCGTTTACAAGGAGAACACCAAACATGATTGATATTCAGAACCTCCATAAAAGCTACTGTAAGCGCCCTATCCTTGAGGACATCAACCTCACCATCTCACAAGGTTGTTTTACGGCCTTCATCGGCCCTAACGGGGCCGGTAAATCGAGCTTGCTCCGCATCCTCTGCCGCCTGGATAAGTGCACCCAGGGTCGCCTGGTCCTCAAGGGACAAGAACTCCAAGCCTGGGGCTCGCAAGAACTGGCTCAGGAACTCACCCTGCTACAACAAAGGCTCAATATCCAGAGCCGGTTAACGGTTCATGACCTGGTTATCTTCGGTCGTTACCCCTACCACCAAGGCCGGCCCCGTCCAGAGGATGAAACCCGTATCCAAGAAGTCTTAGACTATTTGGACATCAGCGACCTCAGCGACCGCTTCATCGACCAGCTCTCTGGAGGACAACTACAGCGGGCCCTCATTGGCATGGTCCTGGCCCAGGATACAGAGCTCATCCTGTTGGATGAACCCCTCAACAACCTGGACCTCAAGCAGAGTATCGCCATGATGGATCTGCTCCGCCGCCTGGTCGATGAGCTGGGTAAAACCATTGTAATGGTTGTGCACGACATCAACCTGGCCAGCCAGTATGTCGATGAAATGGTCGCCCTCAAGGACGGCCACATCTTCCATCGCGGACCGACCGAAGAAGTCATGCTCAAGCCGATCCTCGATGAACTCTACGACATGGATCTAACCCTGACCCAGGTTCAGGGCCGAACCCTTTGCACCTACCGAAACTAGAAAGGTATTTTACACTAATGAACAAGAAACTGATTTCTATCCTTGTCCTAGGACTTAGCCTCCTCTTCCTCGCCGCTTGCGGACAAAAGAATGAGTCTACCGATGTCAAGGCTGAAAACACTGTCACTATCAACAGCAAGCAAGGCAAGGTTGAAGTCCCTCTCAATCCTCAACGCATTGTCAGCCTCGACCTAGGAGCGGCAGACACTCTCCGCGCCCTCGGTAAAGAAGACCAACTGGTTGGCCTTCCTAAAAAAGGCTTGCCAAGCTATCTGCAAAACCTACCAGAAACCATTGAAAATGTCGGCAGCCTCAAAGAGCCCGATTTGGAAGCTATCGCCAAGCTCAAACCAGATCTCATCATCGCTTCAAGACGGACTGAAGAATCCCTCGAGCAATTGTCACAAATCGCCCCAACCATTTATTTTGAAAATCCCAACACAAACTACTGGCCTACAACCAAGGCGAACATCCTAGCCCTGGCCAGCCTCTTCGGCCAAGAAAGCGTTGACCAGGCCCAAGAAAAAGTCGCAGCCTTGGACAAGGAAATCGACCAACTGGCTGGCCTCAACGACAAATCGGATAAACAGGCCCTTACCCTTATGCTCAATGAGGGACAGATCTCAGCCTTTGGCCCAGAATCCCGCTACGCCTTCCTCTACGAGACCTTACATTTTAACCCAACAAAGGCAGATATTAAGGACTCTCGTCACGGACAGGAAATCAGCTTCGAGGGCATCCACGAAATCAACCCCGACATGATCTTCGTCATCAACCGAACGCTGGCTATCGGTGGCGACGACACCACCACTAAAGACCTGCTGGACAATGCTCTGGTGCAGGAAACCAAGGCCGCTCAGGACAAAGCCATCATCCAACTCAGCTCCGACGTTTGGTACCTCAGCCAAGGCGGACTCGAATCCACTGAATTGATGCTCAAGGACGTCAAAGACTGGGCTGGAAAATAACATTCACATAAAGTAAAAACCAGGAATCCGAGGGGAATTCCTGGTTTTTTGTCTAAAAATGATCGGCAGCAGTTCACCATCCAGGTGGAGGGCAACTTTATAAGACTGTGTAAAGACTTTTAAAAGTCTCCACCAATTCCCTTGAATTTCTCCACCAAAGCGACAATTTTTGTAAAAACAGTTTGTTTCTTAGTATGATACTGCGGATTAAGGGGACTCATTTTTGGCAAGGTTTCATTTAGGGCATTCCCGTTTTCACTGACATGTTCATTTTTGAGGGAAGTTTGAATATAACGTCGTGCACTCTCTTGATTCAAACCTTCTGATTCAATTAATTCAGCTACTGCCTCCTTCTGCTTCGTACGAGCAAAAGTATAAAATTGTTCTAAAATATCAGACTTATCTGTAAAACGATCTAGATTACTACTCTGAATAAAATCGATAATCAAACTTTCCTTGGCACGCTGACCTAGACTAGCACGAATCGTTCCTCTAATTTCTTCAATCAACTGATCTTTGTCCGTTCCTTTTTGATTCGTTTCAAAGATCAATTCCAAAATATAATCTAAGTTGATTTCCTGAGATTTTAATAATTCGACCTCAAAAACGACCGTATCCCAATCAATTGTAGATTCGCTATCCTGCTGATTCCGACGTTCATTGTCATACCAAGATTTAATATCATTATAAGTAGAACGGTAATCTTGGATTTCACGAGCACTTGGGATATCTAGCTGCGAAAGTTCTTCTAGTTTCTCATCGTTGAGATAAAAACGTTCTTTGAAATTTTCCACAGCCTCAGGATTCGATAGTTCTAACTCTTGTAAAGCCTGCAAACTCACGAAATCATCGTAATTCTGCAAAATATTATCCAAACGTAGGAACTGCCCAAACAAGGTTACAAATTCCTTTTTATCCTTTTCCTTATCAATTGCTGCCGGATTCGGGAACTTCTCCTGCAACTCTTGAACAAGCTCTAAATATCCCTTTTGCTGTTTGCCATTTTCTGTATAACCTTTCATATATTCATCATAGGAACGCTCTAATAAAACATCCGCCGTCTCGGTCTTTCCAAAAAGCTTAATGGCATCTTTTGTCGCCTGCTCCAAATCACGGAAGGTTACAATATTTCCAAAAGACTTGGTCGCATCATAAATCCGATTTGTTCTGGAAAAAGCTTGGATCAGCCCGTGGTAGCGTAAATTCTTATCCACAAAAAGAGTATTCAAAGTTGGCGCATCAAAACCTGTCAAGAACATCCCAACAACAATCAGTAGATCAACTTCACCAGATTTTACTCGCTTAGCTAAATCGCGGTAATAATTTTGAAAATCATTACCATTAATACTGAAATTCGTCTGAAAAAGTTGATTGTAGTCCTGAATACAAGCACTTAAAAATTCCTTACTACTGGTATCTGCTAAATCAGTTGGGCTGAAATTTTCATCATCAATTTCACCAATAGCAGCTTGCTCCTCATTAGCTGCATAAGAAAAGATTGTAGCAATTTTCAAAGGCTTAGCTGTTCCTACTTGCTGAATCTTTAATTTTTGGTAATAGGCCTTGGCTGCATCCACACTCGAAACAGCAAACATGGCATTAAATCCTTTGCCATTTTGTCGATGCGTCTTTTGATTAAAATGGTCCAAGATATAAGTTGAAATCTCTGCAATTCGCGTTGGATGAAGTAGCGCTTTTTTATTCTCTGCAGCTGATAATTTTTCTAAATCTTGCTCCTTCTCCTTTAACCTAAACTGAGGACGGACATCATTATAGTCGACCTTAAATTTCAAAACCTTTTGGTCGCGAATAGCATCGGTAATGACATACGCATGCAACTCTCGGCCAAAAACCGAGGCTGTCGTTTCACTCCCTAGAGCATTTTCTACCTTAATCGGTGTTCCTGTGAACCCAAACTGACAATACTTCCTGAACTTTTTCTTCAAACGCTTCTGCGCTTCACCAAACTGCGATCGGTGGCATTCGTCAAAGATAAAAACAACTTGCTTGTTATAGATTTCATGCTGGGTTTCTTTTGACATGAAATGATTCAACTTTTGAATCGTCGTCACAACAATCTTATTATCATCTTTTTCAATATTCCGCTTGAGGCCAGCCGTACTATTGGATCCATTCACCGAGTCCGGTGAAAAACATTGGTATTCTTTCATGGTTTGATAGTCCAAATCTTTTCGATCCACCACAAAGAAAACCTTGTCCACCTCATCCATCTCGGTCGCAAGCCTTGCTGCCTTGAAACTCGTCAAAGTTTTTCCGGAACCAGTTGTGTGCCAGATATAACCCCCGGTTTCAGGCCCACTCTTAATATTGCTTGCAATTGCCGAACGGATCTTCCAAATAATGCGCTCGGTCGCTGCAATCTGATAAGGACGCATGATAAGAAGCGTATTACTCGTATCAAATACCGAATAGTTAATGAGAACATTCAACAAAGTTTGCTGACTAAAGAACGTTGCTGTAAAATCCTTCAAATCTTTGATGGGTTCATTATTTTTTAAAGCCCAATTCATGGTAAAATCAAAGGAATTTTTCTCCCGCTTAGTGGTATTCGCAAAATAACGTGTGTCTGTTCCATTTGAAATGACAAACAACTGAAGATATTTAAACAACGAGTACTCTTCATTAAAGCTTTCTTTACTGTAACGATGAACTTGATTAAAAGCTTCACGAATCGCTACACCACGCTTTTTAAGCTCAATTTGCACCAAGGGGAGACCATTGACCAGAATCGTCACATCATAGCGATTCGCACTTGATCCAACCTGCTTCACCTGGTTAATCACTTGTAATCTATTCCGATTGATATTTTTCTTGTCCCAAAGATAGATATTTTCAATATGACCATCATCAAATCTAAAGTCATAAATATAGTTATCGTGGAGTTTACGAGTTCGATCAATCAAACTATCACCAGGTCGATTCAGGTATTCCTCCAAAAAACGCTGCCATTCTGCCTCAGAAAAAGTCACCTGGTTAAGGCTTTCCAGCTGAATTTTAAGGTTAGCCAGAAGGGCTTTATGTGAGGTGATATAGTTCAGATACTCATAGCCCTGATGCTGCAAATCCGTAAGCAACTCACGCTCTAAATCAGCCTCCGTTTGGTAGGTCCCCGCTTGTTCAGATTTGATGTACTTATCCAAAACAATAAAATTATTCGATTCTAAAATCGGCTCCATTTGTATCCTTTTAGCCATGATTACTCCTTGTTATAATTGCAATTTCTCACTTAAAGTATAACAAAAAAAGGGAGTGGGACAGAACTAAATTTGAAAAAATTTAGTTCGTAGTCCCACCCCCGCAAGGCTGATTAGGCCCTCTTCCGAGCTTGAAAAGCGAACGAAGAGGGCAATCAGCTACTGCGTCAAAGGCATTTTGCTAACCAAAGTCAATGAGGCTAGACTTTTGTCCCAGCCTCCTTATTTAAAATATCTACATTATTATCAACAATTCTCAATAACAATATTGTAGTTAATTTTTAATTCCTGGTAACTTCCATAGGAAACATAACCATCCTTTTGAAGTCTTCCAAGTATAATACTTGGATGAAGTTCAAGTTTCTGAGCGAATTGCAAAATTGAAGACTTATCAAAAGATTCTTCTGATAGAAATACTTCATAGTCATCCTTTTTGATTAGTAATTCTTGAGCAAAAAGATCTGCTTTCCTTTCCTTTTCCTGGTAGCCCTCGACATCATCATAGTCTGAGTAAAAATCATTGTGTAAAATATGGCCTAATTCATGGAAAAGAGAAAACCAAAAAATATCTGAACTTTTATTTCTATCAGTTAGCAATACGAGGACACTACCGTTTTTAAATTTTTTAGTTGCTCCATTCAAGTTTGCATTTTTTAATTTTGGCAAAGCAACTAAGCTGATACCGCACTCCGATAATTTTGACTTCAAGACAGGATAAAACTCTCCACTTTCTTGCAAAGTCATGGCTCGTAATTCCGGCAATATCTTTTCTAGTTTTTTCTTATCAAATCTCGTATCAGCATCTCTAGCTAGTTTTATAGCCAATTCCAACATAACATTGGAATTTACAATGGAAGGTTCATCAAAGCCTTTGGTATTACGATAACTGACAAGATGATTGAATTGTGTTAGATAGGAAAGATTAGAAATTTGAAATAACTTTCTAAGTTCTATTATCTTCTTTTCCACAGGATATCTCCCCTCAGAAATGAAACCATGTTTCTTAAAATAATTGAAATCAATCATCTCACAAATATCTCTCTCTTCCTGATTCTGGCGCTCCTCTATCTCTATCACTTTAGTATCGAAATTAGCTTGGAGATTTAACCAGGTCACTATTGAAATTCCTGTCAGCTTACATAATTTATTGGCTAGATCTCTACTGAGTGAAATCTCACCGTTAACTAACTTACTGATGGTTTTAGGAGTTGTACCCAGACGTTCTGCAAACTCCTCTTGTGAAATATTCAAATCTTCGATAATTTCTTCTACATAAGAACCTGGGTGGAAAGCTATCAGCTCTTTATAATTCTTGATATTATAAGCCATAATGATTACTTACCTCCTCAACTTGAATAATTTTTATAGTTTGAGCACTGGAGAAGACTGTTTCTTTATCTTCCTCAAAGCAGACAAGAAGCCTATAGGAACTTCTTCGACCGTCAATATCCAAAGCATACTGTCCCGTCCTAGATCCTTTCAAATCATGGAAATGATAAGTTGGAAAAGCAACGACTGAAGCGAGATTATCCGCACTCTCAATAAATTGTATCAATTTATGCAATTTGAGCGCAATTTTTACGGAAAAATCTTTCTTCGCTCTTCTCAAATCCGTACACTGCTTTTCAACATTTTTATTGTTATAGTGGATTTGCATCCAGACTCCTTCCATAATTTTCACCTAGATTACCCTTCAGGTAATTTTATTATACACCTTTTTAATTTCTCTTGTAAAAGAATTCTCCTCTTGTATAAAATAATTCGAAAATTATCAGAAGTTTTACTCATCTCAGGTTGCACATCAGCTTCAGAAGCTCTTTCCCAATCTTCAACACTAAAGAAAATCTCCACATCCCCTTGATTAAGCTGTTCCAGTGCCCTATCTAAGGTAGCGGTCCAATCACCTAAAACCATCCTCCCTCATCTTCATTGTAGCAAAAAAGCAAGAAGAAGGAAGAACCTCTCTTGCTTTTAGTCTAATCGAATTTGAATAATTGGTCTCGAACATATTCATATTGTTTTTGACGCAGTTCGATTTCGTGCGGCAAGCCATAAGAAATAGACATCGTCAATTCATCAAACTTATCCAAAATGGAAACAAGGCGGGATTGGATAGCTAGGGATGGAAGAACTATTACAAAATTCTCCATATCTTTTGCATTAATTCGAATAACTTTTGTCCCCGTCACCTTCCTCTCTTTTTGACTTTGGAAATGGATAGACTTAAAGAAATAATTCAAAAACCTAGCATTCTGGCTTGTTTTCACAGCATAAGCATCTCCAGAAATTCCGACTTCCATCTCACCTTCCCAAACTAACGCTTTTCCAACATCTTCAACATTTTCAGAAGTTGTCGCCATCACAATATCATCTGGTTGGACTTTTTTCAATTTGTCAAAGACATTCTTTTCGACAAACGATACTGTTTCTTTAGCAGAAAAACCGTACTTGGTATAAATCTGTCCATAGTGAATAACAGGAAAACCCTCGGCAACAAAATCTTTTTTCTGTAGACCATTGCCTCGTGTAAAATCACAGATAGTTCCCAAAGACACCCGGATCGATCCAAAAACCCAGTTCAAGAGCCTAATCAGGTCTTGTCTGTACTGTCAGTGTACACGCCTGCGGCGGTGAAGGTCAAGAGTTTTTCTCGAAAATATTCATATTGTTTTTGACGCAGTTCAATCTCCTTGGGCAGACCTATATTGAGATCATTACAAACAGCATCAAAGTTGTCTAGAACTTGGACAATTTTACTTCTTACCTCCTGTTTCGGATAGGGTAATTTAATTGTATTTAAATTTTGTTGATTGAGTTTAGGTTGTGCAGCTCCAGAAATATACGGCGTTAAATCAATATGATTCAAGTAATAACTGACATACTTCCTATCAACAGCATTATCAAACTTCAAAACGTGCGCATGATTATTAACCCACGATTTTCCAGTTATAGAAAAAGCTATTGGTGTTCTCCTTGCAAGTAAATTAGCACCATCCTCGGACACTAATAAATAATCACCATCAAAAATATAGTCATCCACGTAATCAACCATACCTGAAGCACCATAGTATGGATATTTACCAGAGACACGTTCACCCTTAGTTACCGGTTTACGCAAGCTATCTAAGTTATCAGCCACCTCTCCCAAGGTCTTCCACTCTACCTGATAGACCTCATCTTCAAAAGATAAAAGTTTATCCCGATAATAAGTGTATTGCTTTTGACGGAGGGTCAATTCTGCGGTCAATTCTGTAACATAATCCGTGAATTTGTCAAGTATTTTAACGATTTCTTGTTGGATTTTAAGGGGAGGGAGGGGGAGTTTGAACTCTTTCAAAGTTGACAACACAATATAAGACATCGCTGCTTTTTTTGTATTTGATTCTAAATACCTTTTTAAATCATAGCGAATATAGTGAAACAAATATTTTACGTTAACTATCTCACTAAAATTTGTTAATACATACGTTCTCTGATAAGCTTCAAATTTTCCTAAGTAATACTTAAGGGCACCTCTAAAAACTCATACTTATTGTCGCCTTATTTCAAATAAGTAGGTATTCCTATTTGGTAGTGTAG
>NZ_JAOBSU010000025.1:0-18059 GCF_025447695.1 Streptococcus danieliae
TGGAAATTTCAAAAAAATCCAGTTCTATCAAGCGATTGAGTTAGGTTGATTATAACATAAAGTGATAAACTCGGGAGTTGTAACAAAAGACCAGGGGTTTTGAGATCGATTCACAATAATGAGACGATTTGTGGTAAAATAGTAAAGAATGTAACACAACATTCACTATAAAAATATGAGGTGAAAACATGGTAACAATTGTTTTGTTTGTTTTTGCCGTCATCATTGGTTTAGGAGTCGGAAGTGTCATTGGTTTAAAAGCAACAACCAAGAAGCAAGAAGAAGCAGAGTTGACACTTTTAAATGCTGAGCAAGAAGCGACTACAGTTCGTGGTCAGGCGGAACGAGAAGCGAAATTATTTATGAAGGAAGCCAATCGTGAAGTCAAGGCCCTTAGAAAAGAAGCTTTGCTAGAGGCAAAAGAAGAAGCTCGGAAATATCGAGAAGATGTTGCCGCTGAATTCAAAATAGAACGTCAAGAGTTAAAGGAAATTGAAAGTCGTTTGACCCAACGAGAGGGGAACTTGGATCGTAAAGATGAGAAGTTAACCCGCAAAGAAGAATTGTTGGATCAAAAAGAACAAGCTCTTGATGGTCAATCTAAACAAATTGATGCACGTCAGGAACGTGTTGCCACTCTGGAAGCAGAGGGGCGTGCAGAGTTGGAACGGATTGCTAGTTTAACTCCAGAACAGGCTAAGGCACAGATTTTGGAAGAAACAGAAGTGAAACTAACATCTGAGATTGCCGCACGAGTTCGGGAAGCTGAATGGGAAATCAAGGAACGTTCCAATAAAGTGGCCAAGGATATCTTGTCACAAGCCATGCAACGAATGGCAGGTGAGTTTGTATCCGATCAGACCAATGCTATTGTTCATTTACCAGATGATAATATGAAAGGACGGATTATTGGTCGTGAGGGTCGAAATATTCGCACCTTTGAAAGTTTGACCGGAATTGATGTCTTGATTGACGATACTCCAGAAGTTGTGGTTCTTTCAGGCTTTGATCCGATTCGACGTGAAATTGCGCGAATGACCATGGAAGCCTTGATCAAAGATGGTCGGATTCATCCAGCCCGTATCGAGGAGCTGGTTGAGAAAAATCGTGTGGAGATGGACCAACGTATTCGGGAGTATGGTGAAAATGCTGCTTTCGAAATTGGAGCTCCGAACTTGCATCCAGACTTGATGAAGATGATGGGCCGCCTGCAATTTCGAACTTCTTATGGACAGAATGTCCTCCGACATTCCATTGAGGTTGCCAAACTTTCAGGAATTATTGCCAGTGAATTGGGTGAAAATCCAACCTTGGCTCGTCGCGCTGGTTTCCTACACGATCTTGGAAAAGCGATTGACCGGGAAGTGGAAGGCAGCCATGTTGAGATTGGAACCGAGTTGGCGCGGAAATACAAGGAGCATCAAGTGGTTATCAATACGATTGCCAGTCACCATGGTGACGTTGAACCAACATCGACCATTGCTGTGATTGTGGCAGCAGCTGATGCTCTCAGCGCAGCTCGTCCAGGAGCCCGTAGTGAATCCTTGGAGAACTACATCCAACGCTTGCGTGATTTAGAGGATATTGCGACAGAATTTGATGGTGTTAAATCAAGCTTTGCCCTTCAGGCAGGTCGCGAGATTCGAATTATGGTAAATCCACAACAGCTGAAGGACGATCAAATGACCGTCTTGGCTCACAAGATTCGTGAAAAAATTGAAGCAAATCTGGAATACCCAGGAAATATTAAGGTAACAGTTATTCGCGAAACTCGCGCAATCGAGTATGCCAAATAATACTGAGAAGGCTAGGACAAAGGTTCTTAGCCTTTTTATACAACCTCACATATCTATGTGTGTGAAAACTGGTTGAAAAAGGGAGGCTTTTTTGGTAGACTAGATTTTAAAGACAATGAAGGAGAACTCATGGCTGATCGTGGCTTATTAATAGTTTTTTCCGGTCCATCCGGTGTTGGTAAAGGGACCGTTAGACGAGAGATTTTTGAAAGTTCAGAGAATCAATTTCAATATTCTGTGTCCATGACGACTCGTGCGCAAAGACCCGGAGAGGTTGATGGAGTAGATTATTTTTTCCGAACTCGCGAAGAGTTTGAAGAATTAATTCGTCAAGGCCAAATGTTGGAATATGCAGAATATGTTGGAAATTACTATGGAACGCCCCTAAATTATGTAAATGAAACCTTGGATAAAGGCATTGATGTCTTTTTGGAAATTGAGGTTCAAGGAGCACTCCAGGTTAAGCAAAAAGTGCCAGATGCGGTCTTTATCTTCCTAACCCCACCTGATTTAGATGAATTGCAGGGGCGTTTGGTTGGCCGAGGTACAGATTCAGCTGATGTCATTGCTCAACGCATTGATAAGGCCAAGGAAGAGATTGCCCTGATGCGGGAGTATGATTATGCGATTGTCAATGATGAAGTCTCCCTCGCTGCTGAACGTGTGAAACGTGTGATTGAAGCGGAACATTTCCGTGTGGACCGTGTGATTGGCCACTACCAAGACATGGTTCGTGACACCGTAACCGTTCGCTAAACTGTTAGAAAAAGGTATCCCTACTATGATGTTGAAACCCTCTATTGACACCCTTCTTGATAAGGTGCCATCAAAATATTCATTAGTTATTCTTGAGGCTAAACGGGCTCATGAATTAGAAGCTGGTGCGAAAGCGACACAAGATTTTAAATCTGTAAAATCTACTCTTCGAGCTCTAGAAGAAATTGAAGCGGGAAATGTTGTCATTCATCCAAACCCAGAAGCGAAACGTGAAATAGTTCGCTTGAAGGCTGAATTAGAGCGTAAGCGCCAAGAAGAGGAAGAAAAGAAAATTAAAGAACAAATAGCCAAAGAAAAAGAAGAAGGCGGAAAAATCTAAGATACCAGACCTAGAGGTATTTCAGAAGTTATCAGTGAGGGAGCCAGTTGGGACACGGATTAGGAAAGGTCCCAAGGTCTCCCTTTTTGAGCCTTTTAAGGAGGAAGTATGTGGATCCATGTCATTGTAGACGTCCCAACGGGCCAGACGGATCATCCCTTTACCTATCGAGTACCGGCCCAGTGGCAGGCAAGTGTTAAGGTGGGAGTTCGGGTCCACGTTCCTTTTGGGATTGGGAACCGGTTAATCCAAGGGGTTGTCGTGGCTCTCGATGTTGAGCCGACTGAAGGATTTGAAATGAAGGAAATTGCAGCCGTTTTGGATGAAGAACCCGTACTGACTGCTGAGCAATTGTGGTTGGTGGAGCAACTACGTCACCAGGTTTTTTCCTTTAAAATCCAACTCTTAAAAACGATGATGCCTAGTCTCCTCCAATCGCAATACGATAAACTCTACCAAGCGACAGAGAAGCTCGGACCAGACGATCGCCAGCGTTTCTTTCCCAACGGGTCAGAACGCCAGGCTTCAAAAATGAGTCCAGAGGACCTGGCAGAAGTTCAAAAATTGGTTGCTAAAAAGCAAGTTGAGGTGCAGTATTTGGCCTTGGATCAGGCTTCCCTCAAATATGAGAACTGGTACCGGCCAGTCCCTGCTGTCCTTGAATCTCTTGTCATCGGTAAACAAGCTAAACGGCGCTTGGAGGCCAGGGACTATCTCTTACAGAGGTCTGATGAGGGGCGTTTGGCAGATTTTAACAAAGAATTTTCCAGCGCCATTGCCAAGTATTTCCGAGAGGTGGGAGCGATTGAAGTGTATTCTAAAAGCATTTCTCGCTCAGCGAGTTTTTTTGAAGGCGTGGAATCTACCCAGCCTCCAGTCTTAAATCCCCAACAGGCTGCAGCCAAACGCTTGATTTTGGGGCATGTTGGAGAGAAGAAGACTCAGCCAGTGCTCTTAGAGGGAATTACGGGAAGTGGGAAAACGGAAGTTTACCTGCAGGTGATTGAACAGGTTCTTAAAGATGGTAAAAATGCTATTGTCCTGGTTCCGGAGATTTCCCTAACTCCCCAGATGACCAGGGGATTTATTGCTCGTTTTGGTTATCAGGTGGCGATTCTCCATTCAGGATTGTCAGCTGGCGAAAAGTATGACGAGTGGTGGAAAATTGCGCATGGTCAAGCCCGGGTGGTAATTGGGGCGCGGTCGGCTATCTTTGCTCCTTTGCAAAACATTGGGATTATTATCATTGATGAGGAACACGAGTCTAGCTACAAGCAGGATAACAATCCTCGCTACCATGCGCGGGAAGTGGCTCAGTTGCGTGCTCAGTATCACCAGGCTGCTCTAGTTCTAGGGTCGGCAACCCCGAGTCTCGAATCCAGGGCACGCGCTTCCAAAGGAGTCTATGACTTTGTGACTTTAAGTCAGAGGGCCAATCCTTTGGCAATGATTCCATCTGTTGAAGTTATTGATTTGCGGGATTATCGGACGACCAAGGAGGATCAGACTATTAGCCCGCCTCTATTGGAAGCTTTAAAAGAGACTCTAGAGCGGGGGGAACAGGCGGTGCTGATGTTGAACCGCCGTGGTTACTCGAGTTTCATGATGTGTCGGGTTTGTGGTGAGGTTGACACCTGTCCCAACTGTGATATTTCCTTGACCCTTCATTTATCCACGCGCACCATGAATTGCCATTATTGTGATTTTCGCAAAGGCATTCCGCAAACCTGTCCCAACTGCCAGAGCCAGGATATCCATTATTATGGTACAGGGACGGAAAAAGCGCAAAAAGAGTTGGAGCTTTTGCTACCAGAAGCGCGTGTCTTGCGAATGGATGTAGACACCACTCGGAAAAAGGGAAGCCATGAAAAAATCTTGGCTAAGTTTGGGCAAGGGGAGGCTGACATTCTCCTTGGAACCCAGATGATTGCCAAGGGATTGGATTTTCCTAATGTGACCTTGGTAGGAGTCCTAAATGCAGATACCGGAATTCATTTGCCGGATTTCAGATCATCGGAACGAACCTTCCAATTGTTAACCCAGGTGGCAGGGAGAGCTGGACGGGCGACTAAGCCTGGGAAAGTCTACCTCCAAACTTATAATCCAGACCACTATGCCATCCAATACGCCTCCAAACAGGACTATGAAGGCTTTTACCAAGAGGAAATGCGGATCCGTAAAATGGCGGCCTATCCTCCCTATTTTTATACAGTAGCCCTTCATTTTTCCCATAAGGATCCAAAACTTGTGGAAAAAATAGCTTATCAAGCACTTGGAACCTTGCGACAGTTTCTGAGTCCCAATGCTATTCTTTTGGGACCGACCCCATCAACGATTAGCCGGACCCATAATTTGTACCATTATCAAATTATGATTAAATACCGGCAGGAACCACGACTAGAAGCTGTTTTAAATCATATTCTGGAGATCAGTCAGACCAAAGAATTTCAAGCGGTTCGACTCACCATTGACCACGAACCTCAGTAACGAGAAAGGAAATAGCAATGAAAATAATTTTTATGGGAACCCCGGCCTTTGCGGCGACAGTCCTAGAAGGTTTGTTAGGAGATGAACGGTATCAGATTCAAGCGGTTGTGACCCAGCCAGATCGCTTGGTTGGGCGTAAGCGGGAGCTGAAGGTGACTCCTGTTAAAGAACTCGCTTTGGCTAATGATTTACCTGTCTATCAGCCGGAAAAACTTTCGGGTAGTCCAGAGCTGGAGGAGTTGATGACTCTTGATGCAGATGGGATTGTTACCGCCGCCTTTGGTCAGTTTTTACCAACAAAACTATTAGATGCTTTTGATTTTGCAGTGAATGTTCACGCTTCCCTCTTACCTAAATACCGTGGTGGAGCGCCGATCCATTATGCCCTTATCAATGGCGATGAAAGAGCCGGGGTGACCTTGATGGAGATGGTCAAGGAGATGGATGCTGGAGATATGATTGCTCAGGATTCGCTAGCAATTGAGGAGAGCGATACAGTTGGAAGTCTATTTGAAAAATTGGCGATTTTGGGTCGGGATTTGTTACTGACTCAGTTGGAACCCTATGTTCAGGGAGCTCTCAAACCGATTCCGCAAGATCCAGCAGAAGTGACTTTTTCTCCAAATATCCAACCAGAAGAGGAACGTTTGGATTGGAACAAGACTGCAGTCCAAGTCTTTAACCAGGTTCGGGGGATGAACCCTTGGCCTGTAGCCCATACTTATTGGCAGGACCAGCGTTTGAAAGTTCATGCCGTTAAGGTTGTAGATGGTCAAGGTCCTGCTGGAGCGATCATTTATCGTGATAAAAAAAACCTCCATGTAGCAGCTGGTGAAGGAGCCATTGCTTTGGAAGTGGTTCAACCTTTCGGTAAAGGCAAGATGACTGTCCAAGACTTTTTGAATGGTCTGGGACGTGATGTGAAAGTAGGCGATCGATTTGAGTAAGTCAGTAACAGCCCGGTCCTTAGCCTTGGAGATTCTTGAATCTGTTTTGGAACAAGGAGCCTATGCCAACCTTGCCCTCCACAAGGCCCTGCAAAAAACCTCTTTATCTTCTGTAGATAAGGCCTTGGTAACAGAACTTGTGTATGGAACCCTAACTCGCAAGATTACCCTGGAATGGCACCTGTCCTTTTTTGTCGAAGATCGGGACAAATTAGACTCGCCCATTTATCCGGTTTTGCTGATGACCCTCTATCAGATGCTTTATTTGGAAAAAATTCCCAATCGAGCAGCCATCCACCAGGCAGTCGAGTTGGTCAAAAAAAGGCTACACCCTGCAGCCAGCGGTTATGTTAATGCCATTCTTAGAAAAATCGAGAGTCAGGGGCTACAAGATCCAGCCAAGATTAAACGGCTCAATAAACGTCTGTCTATCCTCTATTCCCTACCAGTTTGGTTAGTCCGTGACCTGATTGAGGAATACGGGAACGAGCGCGGGGAGGCGCTAATGGAAAGTCTTCTCTGGAAAAACCGCGCTAGCTTACGGGTACAAGATCTAGCTGAAAAAGACAGGCTCAAGGAATTACTAGAAGCCAGAGATTCGGAGATTTCTCCCTGTGGTCTGGTCAAGGATCAGGGGCAGTTTGCGGCTAGTCAAGCCTTCCAAGAAGGTCAAGTGACCATCCAAGATGAATCAAGTCAATTGGTTGCCCCAACCCTAGCCTTGGAAGGTTGGGAAAGAGTCCTCGACGCCTGCAGCGCTCCGGGAGGAAAAACGACTCACATTGCGACATATTTAGACCAGGGCCAGGTTACTGCCCTAGACCTCTATGACCACAAACTCGCTCTGATTGAAGAAAACGCGCACCGGCTCGGTCTGGCAGATCGGATTCAGACCAAACGCTTGGATGCCCGAGAGGTTCATAAGGCTTTCCCAAAAGGAAGCTTTGATAAGATTTTAGTGGATGCTCCCTGTTCCGGGATTGGTCTCTTGCGTCGGAAACCAGATATCCGCTACCGCAAGAGTCGCAAAGATTTGGACCAGCTACAAGAAATCCAATTGCAGATTTTGGATAGCGTTTGTCAAACCTTGCAAGAAGGTGGTATAATAACGTATAGTACTTGTACAATCTTTTCAAAAGAAAATCAGCAAGTTATCCAAAAGTTTTTAGAAGGACACCCTGATTTTGAACAGGTTCCTTTAGTTCATCCTAAGACAGAGATGATGGTAGATGGCTGTCTTCTAATCACACCCGAGTTGTTTGGGACGGATGGATTTTTTATCAGCCAACTAAGAAAGAAATCCTGATTGAAGGAGGAAATAATAAGACATGGAGATTGCATTGTTGACAGACGTAGGGCAGAGACGCTCTAATAATCAAGATTTTGTCAATCAATTTCGCAACCAAGCGGGAAATCCTTTAATTGTATTAGCAGATGGAATGGGCGGACACCGAGCAGGGAATATCGCCAGCGAAATGGCCGTGACCGATTTGGGGGCATCCTGGGTCAATACGGATATCAATTCCATTGACCAGATGCGTTCATGGTTTGAAATCCACTTGGAAGAAGAAAATAAAAAAATCCATGCCATGGGGCAAGAAGAAGCATTCCGCGGTATGGGGACAACCCTAGAAGCGGTTGTGATTATCGGCAATCAAGCCGTTTTTGCCCATGTTGGGGATTCTCGTGTGAGTATTTGGAACCAGCAAGATTATATTCAATTAACCAGTGATCATTCCTTGGTGAATGAGTTACTAAAAGCAGGCCAAATTACCGAAGAAGAGGCTCGCAACCACCCTCAGAAGAATATCATTACCCAATCGATTGGCCAACAAGACCCTGTCAAACCGGACATTGGTTTGGTTGTCTTGCAAGACGGAGATTATTTGGTGATCAATAGCGACGGTTTGAGCAATATGGTGACCAATCAGCAAATCCAAGAAGTCTTGGCTGCTGACTTAAGCTTGGACGAAAAGGCCAAAACACTGGTTTACGCAGCTAATGCAGCAGGAGGTTTGGATAATATTTCTGTCGCTCTTGTTCGTTACCAAGAGGAGGCTCAGCCATGATTCAAATCGGAAAAATCTTTGCTGGCCGTTACAAAATCATGGAACAGATTGGTCGAGGCGGGATGGCCGATGTTTATCTGGCCAAAGACCTCATTTTAGATGGGGAAGAGGTCGCTGTTAAGGTCCTACGAACCAACTACCAGACAGATCCTGTTGCTGTTGCCCGCTTTCAACGGGAAGCCAAGGCGATGGCGGAATTAGATCATCCCAATATTGTTCGTATCACCGATATTGGTGAAGAGGATGGCCAGCAATACCTGGCGATGGAATATGTCTCCGGTCTTGACTTGAAACGTTACATCAAAGACAAAGCGCCTCTCAGCAATGAAGAAGCGGTCCGGATCATGGGGGAAATCCTCTTGGCCATGCGTTTGGCCCACATGCGAGGAATTGTTCACCGAGATCTAAAACCCCAGAATATTCTGTTGACCAAGGGTGGAACGGTCAAGGTGACTGACTTTGGAATTGCCGTTGCCTTTGCGGAGACGAGCTTAACCCAGACCAACTCTATGTTGGGCAGTGTCCACTACCTTTCTCCAGAGCAGGCGCGTGGTTCCAAGGCGACGGTCCAGTCAGACATCTATGCTATGGGAATTATTTTCTATGAGATGCTGACAGGTCGTATTCCTTATGATGGTGACAGTGCAGTGACGATTGCTCTTCAACACTTTCAAAAACCCCTGCCTTCCATTCGGGCGGAGAATTCCCGCGTGGTCAATCCTGTTGAAAATATTGTGATTAAGGCCACAGCTAAGAAGTTAGAAGATCGTTATAAAACTGTCGCGGAAATGTATTTGGACCTTTCAACTAGTCTTTCCTATGAGCGGCGCAATGAACCGATTTTGCATTTTGCCGAAAAGGAATCCGAAGTTAAAACCCTCCCTAAATCAACAGCAGCTCCCAAGGTAGCACCAGTTCCAGCTAGATCGGTTGAACCAGTTGTGAAAAAAGAGGAGCCGGTCGAGCCACGGCCACGGCCGCAACTTAGCAGTAAAAATAAGGCGTCGGCTGCTCCAAAAATGAAGCATAGACGCCGTATTCGGATGCGGTATAAGGTGGTTTTTGGAGCCTTTATCTTGGTGGTGTTAGCGATCTTATCGCTCATTTTTTTAAGTCCATCATCGGCAATTATTCCGCAAGTTGAAAATATGCCTCTAGCGGATGCACGTAATCAGATTGAGAAGGCAGGCCTTGTGGTGGGAAATGTGTCAGAGGAAGCTTCCATTGACGTTGAGCCGGGCAATGTGATTCGGACCAATCCCAAGTCAGGGACTCAAAGGCGAGAAGGATCAACAGTTGATTTGATTGTTTCTGCAGAAGGGACTCGTTTTAAGATGGAAAACCTAATTGGTAAATCCTTAAGCGAGGCGGAACGTATCCTTCGCGAAGATCACCAGGTGCCTGATCGCTTGATTCAAATCGAAGAAGTAGAGGATAGCTACGAGGAAGCTGGTACTGTTCTAGCCCAAACGCCTGAGGTGGGGACCGAGTTTGATCCAACAGGACGGACGAAAATTGTGCTACAAGTGGCTCAGCAAACGACCTCTATTGAAATGCCAGACTTTACCAACATGACCTATCGTGATGCGCGTGATACCTTGATTAATTTGGGTGTTCCCGTGAATCGGATTAGTCGCCGGGTCACCAATGACCTGACTGCGACTCAGTCAGACATTATTGTCCGGCAAAATCCTTTGGCAGGAAATATTATTGATGTGAAATCGGCTCATATTGAGTTGACGGTTGCTGCGGTTGTGCAGAGTCAGACGATTTATCCATCCAGTTCTAGTATCACCCCTAGCACATCATCACTCCCAACAGTTCCAGATTCAGAAGAAACCGTAGAAACTTCTGAATCATCTGTTGAATCATCGTCTAGTAGTCGGACTGAATCGAGTTCGAGCCTTCCAGATGAGGAATAAGCAAAAGAGGAGATGAGATTGATTAGACTGGAGTTTGCTCCGCAATTAACTACTGCATCAAAGTCATTTTGCGAATCAAAAAACAAGAGGCTAGACTTTTGTCACAGCCTCTTGTTTTGCTTATTCAATCGGGGTTGTGACTGTTCTTGTGTCAAGCGATTTGATACAATGGGAAGGTAAAGGAGCCTTGTGATGAGAAAAATTCATTTTTTTGTGTTAATTGAGTTGATCCTGGTGACGCTTGCTCTTTTAACCATGTTTTCAGATGATGTAACACGAGGGGTTTGGTTTCTAATTCTTTGTTTGCTGCTGTATCACTATTACCGCGTGGATAGTCAATCCAATTTGCTGGTTGTTACTCTGTTTTTGTTTTTCTTTTTGGCGATGAGCATTAATCCCTTTGGGATGGCAGCGATTGTTTTTGCCATTGTTTATGGCTTTACAGCGACTCTTCCCTATCTCTACCGGGAGCATCGATCCCAGTCTAGTGGCATCCAGGTGCCGGGGGAGAAAACAAGGAATACCTGGATTGGGGATTTGTCGTATTTCTTGGGCGAAGACCAGTCCTTTGAAGACTTACACCTAGTCCGTTTTAGCGGTAATGATACTATTTATTTGGACGAGGTCGTTTTGGGACAAGAGTCCAACCTCGTCCTGATTCAGAAGGTCATTGGTGATATTCGGGTGTACGTTCCGATTGATATTGCGGTTGATCTATCGGTGAATACGCTTTATGGAGATATTCAATTTTTCGAGGAACACTATAGTCTTCGAAATGAGTACTTGCGGGTTAGTAGTCCCGATTTGGAGAAGGCCAACCGCTCAGTTAAATTGGTCTTCACAAATCTCCTTGGCAACGTCGAGGTGATTCGGCGATGAGAAAAGGGATCTACTTTTTTATCTTTAGTGCAACCTTTGGACTGCTATTTTTCTTGATTATAAAATTTTTAGAGGTATTGAACTATAACTGGGTTGAGATCTGGTTAAGGGATTGGATCGGTCTACAGATTTTGGCCATGTTGGTTGTCCTGTCTCTAGGTGCTGTTGCCTTAGCCTTCTTGGCACAAGTTTGGCGGGCCCAGACCATTCGGGCACGCCTGCATCCAGCCTTGGAACAGATTCGAAGGGGGCAGAGCTACACCAGCCTGGATGATCCGATTCTGGATTCAGATCTGCGAGCTTTAGGCCAATCGATTCACAGCCTGCAACAAAAACGGCAGGAAACGGAGAATGAGAACTTGGTTGAAAAAGCCATGGTTGTCACCCAGGAGCGTCAGCGGATTGCCCGGGACCTTCATGATACGGTTAGTCAGGAACTCTTTGCGGCCAGCATGATTGTGTCCGGTTTGCGGCAGTCAAGCCTGGGTGCAGCTGGTATTCAAAAGGAGTTACAGGGGGTAGAGGGAATCCTCAATACTGCTCAAAATGATTTGCGGATTTTGCTGCTACACCTGCGGCCGCGGGAATTGGAAGGACGGAACCTGGTGTCCGCCTTGGAAACCCTGTTAGCCGAAGTGGAAGAAAAAAGTCTTTTGAAGATTCGCCTAGAGGTGTCAGTCGACCAGCTGCCTTCGGAAATTGAAAATCATTGCTATCGGATTGTGCAAGAGTTTATTAGCAATACCTTACGCCATGCCGAGGCTCAGCACTTGGAAGTCTATCTCAAACAGACGGCTGGCCAATTACAGTTGAAGATGGTGGATGATGGCCTGGGCTTCAATCAACAGGAGAATAAAGAATTCCATTATGGACTAGCCAATATGGAAGAGCGGGTGGAAGATATGGCTGGTCGTATGACCCTCAGAACAGCTCCCTATCAGGGAGTCGCGATTGATATTCGCATACCAATTTTAAAGGGAGAGCAAGATGAAAATTCTATTAGTGGATGATCATGAAATGGTCCGCTTAGGACTTAAAAGCTACCTCAATTTGCAGGTGGATACCTTGGTGATCGGCGAAGCTAGTAATGGAAAAGAAGGTTTGGAATTAGCCTTGGAGCTACGGCCAGATGTCATTGTGATGGATTTATTAATGCCGGATATGGATGGGATTCAAGCTACTCTTTCCATTTTGGAATCCTGGCCAGAGGCAAAAATCCTCATTTTGACTTCCTATCTGGATAATGAAAAAATTTATCCGGTTCTGGAAGCAGGAGCCAAGGGTTATATTCTAAAAACGTCGACAGCTGATGAAATTTTTAGTGCGATTCGGCGGGTGTCTCTAGGAGAAATGGCGATTCAGACTGAAGTGTCACAAAAGTTTGAACACCATCGTCTCAATCGTCCCCTGCATGAGGACCTAACCCCTCGCGAGCGTGACATTCTAGCGCTTTTGGCTAAGGGCTACGAAAATCAGCGCATCGCCGATGAACTTTTTATTTCATTAAAAACAGTTAAAACACATGTATCAAATATCCTCTCGAAATTAGCGGTTAGTGATCGCACGCAGGCGGTTATCTATGCCTTTCAACATCATTTGGTACAATCAGACGAGGATTGGTTATAGGAGTGAAGATGAATACAAAAACAAAATACAAGGCAAAAAAAATTAAGATTGTTTTTTTTGATATTGATGATACCTTACGCGTTAAGGATACGGGTTTTATCCCAACTTCGGTGCAACGTGTGTTTAAAGATTTGAAAAAAGCTGGCATTAAGGTGGGGATTGCGACAGGGCGCTCGCCGCTTGGCTTGGTCCCAGAAATCCGGGCTTTAAAACCAGATTACTGGGTGACCATCAATGGTGCTTATGTTGAAGATGCTAAAGGAGAGGTAGTTGCGAGTCAGCCGATTGCGGAAGAACAGGTTGCGGCCTATAAAACTTGGGCTGAACAAGAAGGGATCGCTTTTGGTTTAGTTGGGAAAGAACAGGCTAGCTTATCAGAGCGTTCACCACTGATTAATGAGGCCATCGACATTATTTATCCTGGTCTAGCGATTGATCCAGATTTGGATCAGAAGGAAGCTATCTATCAAATGTGGACCTTTGAGGATGAGGGGCAGGAGTTGGCCCTACCAGAAGCTCTAGCCCAAGACCTCCGCTTGGTTCGCTGGCATCCGAATTCCTGTGATGTGGTTATTAAGGAGATGTCAAAAGCAGTTGGCGTTGAAAAAGTTCTGGCCAGCCTTAACCTCAAACCTGAAAACTTGCTCGTTTTCGGAGACGGTCTTAATGATCTAGAATTATTTGACCTTGCTGGCTTGGCAGTTGCCATGGGAGGAGCCCTGGACTCCGTTAAAGAAAAGGCGGACTATGTGACCAAAACAGTTGAGGGAGATGGCATTGAGCATGCCCTTGTTGAAATGGGCTTGATTCCTAAAATCCTACAATTCCCACAATTGGATTTGTCGCAAGCAAAAGGTCCTGTGGTTCAGCTGGAAACCAATTTTGGAACCATGAAGATCCAGCTGTTCCCAGATCACGCTCCTAAAACCGTGGCCAACTTTTTAGCCCTAGCCAAGGACGGCTACTATGAAGGAGTGACCTTCCACCGTATTATCGAAGATTTTATGATCCAAGGTGGTGATCCAACCGGTACCGGAATGGGAGGGGAATCCATCTATGGTAGTGAATTTGAAGATGAATTCCACGAGGAACTTTACAATCTACGGGGAGCCTTATCTATGGCCAATGCCGGGCCTAATACCAATGGTAGCCAATTCTTTCTTGTTCAAAACACAGGTGGAACCTACAATAAGAAAGAATTGGAACGAGGAGGCTGGCCAGCCCCAATTGCCGCATACTATGCTGAAACAGGTGGGACTCCTCATCTCGATCGTCGCCACACAGTATTTGGTCAACTAGTAGATGTAGCCTCATTGGAAGTTCTCGATACAATTGCTCAAGTCGCTGTTGATCCAATGGACAAACCACTAGAGCCGGTTGTGATTCTGAAAATTGAGGTAGAAGAATGAGGATTGGTGAAAAATATAAGGGAGTTGTGAGTGGGATTCAACCTTACGGAGCCTTTGTAGAACTCGAAAATGGTAATACCGGCCTCATCCACATTTCGGAGATTCGGACAGGCTTTATTGAAAATATTGGAGAGCTCCTAAGTGTTGGCCAGTCCATTACGGTCCAAGTTGTTGATTATGATGAGTACACCGGCAAGGCTAGCCTATCCATGCGGACCTTGGAGGAAGAGAAACACCGCTTCCCACGCCGCAGACGTTTTACCAATGATCGCTATAAATCAGGCTTTCGTCCTTTGAGGAAGAACCTATCTCACTGGACCCAAGAAGCTCTGGACTACCTTCGAAATCAAGAAGATTAGAAAAACGCCGTAAGTTCGTGTTTTAAAAACACTGACTTACGGCGTTTTGGTATGTCAACAGTCGGGACTCCCTAGTCCTGCTTGTCGTATAAAGGTTGTGGAATCTCGACCTCGCGGATCCCACCCTCCTGATAAATCACCTTGCCTTGGTAAAAGTCCGTCAAGGCTGCTTGGATTGCTTGTAGATTTTCCTTATCTAAATAGAGCAAGGTTTGTACCTTGTCAGTGAACTGGGTGTCAAATTCCTCCAATTCATGTTCTTTGAGGAAGTTACCATATTCTTGGTATTGGGAATAGCTGAGTTCAACCTGCAAGCTAGTTTGCTCCTTGCGTTGCACAATACCCAATTCCTTAATTGCCAGAGCGACACTGGAAGCATAGGCCCGAATGAGACCGCCAGCTCCCAGTTTGATCCCTCCGAAGTAGCGGGTCACGACAACACAAACATTGGTTAGATCATGATTTTCCAAGACGCCCAACATGGGGACACCAGCTGTTCCACTGGGTTCACCATCATCACTGGACCGCTTGATTTCGGACTTTTCCCCGACAATGAAAGCTGAGCAGTTATGGGTCGCCTTGTAGTGCTCTTTCTTGACCGCCTGAATAAAGGCGCGGGCCTCTTCTTCGGTTTCAACCCGCTTGGCTTGGCAAAGGAAGCGAGATTTTTTAATATCTTGTTCGGCAGCGCCGTCCTGAGTAATTGTTCTAAATTCCATAATTCTATTGTAGTAAAAGTAAAAAAGAATGCAAGTTTTTTCGAATAAAGAAGTATGGAAGATGAAAAAAATTACTGGGGTCGCCGTTTACCGGAAAGGGAATGGCCTGATTCCCTAAAGGATAAATCAGACTGTATGGCTGGTATTACTGAATCTGGTGGCCAGTGGATTTGCCAACGTTGCCAAACCAGACTGACCTCAGTTAATCGGCTACCCAATGGAGCCCTCTATTGTCGGGCCTGTATCCAGATGGGCCGGTTACGTTCGGACCAGTCTCTCTACTTTCTGGCACAAGTACCTTTTCCTGCCACTGAGACCTGTCGCTGGTCGGGAGAACTGAGTCCGGATCAAGATCGGATTGCTCAGGCGCTATTGGAGCAAAGTCGGCAGGGAGTATCATGTCTAGTCCATGCCGTGACTGGTGCCGGTAAGACGGAGATGCTCTATCCCTTGTTGACGGATTCTTTAAACCAAGGTGGTGTGGTCGGTTTGGCAAGTCCGCGGATTGATGTTTGTCGCGAACTGCATCAGCGTTTGCAAAGAGATTTTACAGTTTCCTCTTGTTTTCTATATGGGGAGGGGGCTCCCTACCAACGGAGTCAGTTGATTGTGGCAACTGTTCCCCAATTATTTCGCTTCTACCAGGCCTTTGACCTGCTGATTGTGGACGAGGTAGATGCCTTTCCCTTTGATGAAAATCCCCAGCTCTATGCAGCGGTTGAGCAGGCTCGGAAAGTAGCTGCCCCAATCCATTTTTTGACGGCTACGACTACTCCCTTGTTGGAGCAGAGGATTCAGTGTGGGGACTTGGTGCGCTTAGCCTTACCCAAACGTTTTCACCAACACCCCCTAGTCCTACCGCGAATTATTTACTGGTCGGGTTATCAAGAAAAGGGGGCAGTGTCTAAGACTTTTCTTTACCAGTTTCAGAAGCAGCGGCAAAGTGGTTTTCCCCTTTTAATTTTTCTGCCATTGATTCAATGGGGAGAAACGTTCTATCGAAAGTTAAGCCATCTTTTTCCGAATCTGAAGGTCGCTTTTGTTTCCGCTTCTTCAGGGAATCGGAAGGAGCTGGTGGAGCAGTTTCGGACGGGAGCGGTAGAGGTTTTGATTACAACTACGATTTTAGAGCGGGGAGTGACCTTCCCCAAAGTTGATGTGTTTGTCTTGGAAGCGGACCATACTCTTTATACCAAGAGCAGCCTGGTTCAGATAGCCGGGCGCGTGGGGCGTAGCAAGGAGCGACCAGATGGGCTGGTTTTCTTTTTCATGCAGGAGCAGACCCGGGCTAGTAAACAAGCCATTCAAGAAATCAAACAGATGAACCAGGAGGCTGGCTTTTGACGACCTGTATTCTTTGTCAGACATTTTTTTCAAGTCCCCTGTGTTTCCGAGATCTCTTTTTGATGCGTAAGAGTAGAGAGGTTCTATGTGGTTCTTGCCAAAGTTCCTTTTTAAAGATTGGGAAAAATTGCTGTCCGACTTGCCAAAAGGCAGGATACTCGGAAATCTGTCCGGACTGCCTAGCTTGGCAGGACCGCGGCCACCGTATCTGCCACACAGCTCTTTACCGCTACGAGCAGAATATGGCTAACTACTTTGTTCAATACAAGCAATGGGGAGATTACCAGCTGCGTTTTGTTTTTGCCAAAGAGATTAAAGAAAAATTCAAAGAATGGAAAGGCTATACCATCGTGCCAATTCCAGTTTCTAAGCAAAGGTATCAAGAACGGGGATTTAACCAAGTGGAAGGAATATTGGAGGCGGCAGAAATCTCTTATGAGCGGATTTTACAAAAAGCAGACGTGGAGCACCAAATTGGCAAAGATCGGAGGGAACGGCTGGCGATGGAACAAGTATTTGCAGTAAAGGGGAAAATCAAGGTGCAAAAAGGGGTAATTTTAGTGGATGATGTTTATAGTACAGGGGCTACAATGGAGTTGGCTAAGAAAGTTCTTTCTGAAAATGGTTGTCAAAATATTTTCACATTTTCCATCGCTCGATGAGGAAAGGGCTTGCATTTTAAGAATGAAAACGTTATACTGTATATATAGAAAAGCTTCTAGCTTAGAAGGAAGGTATATATATGTTTAAATATAGTATCCGCGGCGAAAATATTGAGGTAACAGAAGCCATTCGTGATTATGTTACAGTAAAACTTGAAAAGCTTTCAAAATATTTTCAAGAAGATCAAGAATTGGATGTACGGGTCAATTTAAAGGTATATCGTGAAAAAACTGCTAAAGTTGAAGTAACCATCCCACTTGGCTCCCTAACTCTACGAGCAGAGGATGTTTCTCAAGATTTGTATGGCTCTGTTGATTTAGTTGTTGACAAAATTGACCGTCAAATCCGTAAAAATAAAACCAAAATTGAAAAGAAACATCGGGCTAAGGTTCCAACTGGTCATATTTTTACCAATGAATTGGTTGAAGATGACGAGAAGATTCCAGTGAATATTGTTCGTTCCAAACAAATCGATTTAAAACCTATGAGTGTTGAAGAAGCAGTTCTGCAAATGGATTTACTAGGTCATGACTTCTTTATTTATAAAGATGCAGAGGATGATTCGACCAATGTTCTCTATAAACGAGAAGACGGAGATTTCGGACTTCTTGAAGTTAAATAATCCTTTTAGAATGAGGCTGGGATTGATCCCAGTCTCTTTTTTTAAAAAAAATGAGCAAAAAGGGTTGCCAAGAAAGCTGTAGTGTTGTATACTAAGAAAGTCCTGAAGGGAGAGTTCCTTA
>NZ_JAOBSU010000026.1:0-17525 GCF_025447695.1 Streptococcus danieliae
TTTCTAGTAGTATTTTTGGTCTAACTCTACTATAACAGGATTTATTCCTTTTTTGCGTTTACACAAGATATTGTACACTCTCGGCAAGAGCGGAGCGGGCGAAACTTGAAAATACAACCATGCCTAAAACAAGTGCAGTCCCTAGCCCAGTAACTCCTCAGAAGGTGGAAATTCCTTATTACTCTCAGCTAGATAGTCGTTGGTCTTCAAAACGCTATGGTCATTATCTATTTGGGCCAACTGGTTGTGTTCCAACTAGCTTAGCCATGATCTTTACAGGTCTATCTGGAAAAACAGTGCTTCCAACTCAAGTAGGGGATTATATCTATCAGAATACTGCTGCCTTTAATAAGCTTGGCCCAGGTACAGCAAGTAACGGAATTGCCAAAGCAATTGATAAATGGGGTTATAAACACCAAGTCTTGAAGAGTCCAGATGCGATTAAAAATTCCTTGCTTTCAGGAAATCCAGTACTCTTGGCTGTCGGACCTAGTGTCTTTGTAAACTACCCTTCAACCCATGAGCTTGTCCTTTCAGACTATCAGAATGGTAAAGTAAAAGTTTCAGATCCTTATACTAAATCGCTCTCTGGTTGGCATAGCCTTGATTATCTCTGGAATGTGCGCAGCCGTGTCGCAGAGGATAATGAATTGGGATCACCAGCGATTGCTGTTAAGCGATTCTAAGTCGTAGCTGTGAAGCTTTCACGATCAAGTAGTTGCTAGAAACTTACCTAGATTAGAAAAGTCTTGCTCCTCTTTTTCGGGGCAAGACTTTTTCGTATGTTGGAACGAGAATAAGAAAACTCCCCTGATGCAAACCATCAGAGGAGCTGGCTATATTAGGCTTAGCGGCTAATGATTTTTTTGAGACCTTGAAGGAGTTTGGCTTTTAGCGGAGAAGGGAAGTAGGTAAAGGTACCGACTTTTTGGCTGATAGAGCCATTAAAGTTTTGTTTAAAGCGGAGGACACCGTCGCTTCCATCAAATTCCCCCATAATTCCCAAGAGATTGTAGTGGCGGATACCTCGCTTCATTGCCTCTTTCATGACATACTCTTGTAGCAAGGCCGGTGCATAAAATTTGTTAAATTCCGGATAGGATCCGGAAAAGAGGTAAACAGCTTCCTCTGGCATATAGAGGAAGAGGGAGGCGGCTAATAAGACATCTTCATCGCCATATTTTGCGACTAAGTCTTTAGCTTCAGTTAAGCGTACCTGGAAGGTTTCCAGCTGTGCATTGAATTCCCGTAATTGGTTGTCCCGCTTGGTGCTGGGTGGTCTTTCTTCCAATTTAGCAATTTTTTGAGCCAGAGCTTGGTGTCCCTTTTGAATTTCCTGAGTATATTCTTGGAAATTTAGGAAGGCAGCCATAAATTCTGCTCGTTGGCCAAAACTGTCAAAGAAAGCTTCGTAGTAGGCTAGGTCCTTGTCTGAGAATTCCCGTCGGCTAGAGGTGGCTTCGGTTACCTCTTTGAAGAGGGGAAGTTCTGCTCTGCTGAGTGGCCGTAGTTTAATGCCAAAAGTATTGGCTTTTTTCACCAGGGCCTTGCCATTTTTCGTAAAGGAGTTTAGGAGAGACTTTTGGTCTAAACCAGTCAGGTCTTTTAAGTAAACCCAGTTAGGGGCAGAAGCAGTGTAGCCGGTCTGGAAACCTTGGAATTGGAAGCCTAGGTCCTGCAACAAGTCCAACTCGAGAGTGTTTTGGGGACCAGTGGGCTGGCCGTTGCTGTCATGGTCCTGGTAGGAAACATCCGGGAAGACAAGGAGTTCCAAGGCTCCCTTTTGTTTGGCATAGTTTTGAAGTTCTTGGTAGAAGATTTTAAGGCCGGAAGTATCAAAGACGAGTGGACCCAGGGTGATTTCCATGTGGAGACCACCGGTCATGGGCATGCTCTGGAGCATAGTTGCGACCAAGATGCGATTGTTCTCTTTATAGGCTAAGAATTCGACGGTGTAGCCTCTTTTTTCCAGTAGGCTGGCCATTTCTGGGCTCTGCATGTAGGATTGTTTCTCTACATGGAGTTGTTCAAATTCTTGTAGGGTAATTGTTTCTAACATGAAGGTTTATTTCCTTAATTTTTTTCGGAAGGCCAAGGCTGCTTGTGCCAGTGGATAGAGCGGGCTGGTGGCTAAGTCAAATTCTCCCACAAATTCTTCAATCACAGGATTGAGGTTTTTCTTGAAGTTGAATAGTCCGCCATCGAGCTTGTTCTCCACACCTCCCATATTTTGCCAGCTTTTGCCACGATTGAAACTGTGTAGGGCTGTTTCATACCAGGTTAGGATTGGAGCTTGGTAATGGGTAAAATCACTATTCATACCGGCATAGATGTTTTCTGCGGTGGGACCATATTCTAAGGTTAGGGTGGCTGCAAGTGCTACCTTGGAGCCATACTTTTCCTGCATTTCTGCTAAAAAGCTTAATTCGGTTTGTAGTCTTTCCTGCTCTTTTTGATTTTGCTCGACTTTGTTTGTACGGGTTTGGTCGGTAAAGCTGTTGGCTTCTGCTTGTAAGTTTTGAAGTTCAGCTTGTAAGCTTTGAATCCGTTGGTCCAGATCCAGCAGGGCCATGGTGATAAAACTATCGTCGCCATAGGTGGCTAATAGTTTTTGGTAGTAGTCTTTACCACGTAAGGAGATTTGTTTACGATCCTCGGTTTGTTTCATGAGTTCCGCAAAGGCGTCCAGTAGCTCCTCTCTTCCGAATACAATTTCAATTCCCTTGTTACGGGCTGTCCGAATATTTTGGCGGGCCCGCTTGGATAATTGCTTCTCATCGAAATACTCCTGGTAGAGGTTGGCATGGAAGCGAGGTTGGATCGACTCATCCAGTTGTTCCGTTGGTCCCAGCCATTTAGCTCCTGCTTGTTGGAGCTGCTGGATGGCTGTTTGGGTGAGGGGATCCTGCTCCACATTTCCGTCTGGAAGGGTTTTACTGAGGAAGAGGCTGGGATCAAATTTGGCTAAGATCGCCCGGTGTTTTTTGGCCCGCTCTTTAAGGGTCTTCATAACATAGTTGACCAATTCTTGGTCCTGATAGTCCATGATGGGTCCGCGAGGGATGTAGAGCATGGTTAGTCCCAGTGGTAGGGGACGGATGAGAATGAGGGCTGCAGCCAGGATTTCCTTTTCTTGGTTGCGGACTAGTAGTCGTTCGCTTTTCCAGTTATTTTTAATGGTGGCCCAGGAGCTACTTTGGAGAAGGTTTGCCTGAGGGTGGTGGCTGACAAAGTGATCAAAGTCTGCAACTGGAGCATCGATTTGGTAGTGGTACATGGGCCGGGCCCTCCTTTCATAAAGGTGTGGATTGTTCGCGGTTTAGTCGTTTAGGACCCATGTTTTAAGGGCATAGGCGACGCCGGATTCTTGATTGGATTTGGTAATGTGTTTGGCGATTTTTTTGACCTTGGGATTGCCGTTTTCCATTACAACGGGGTGGTCAACGACTTCCAGCATGGCTAGGTCATTTTCCTCGTCCCCGATGGCCATGGCTTGCGCCATTGTGAGGCCAAGCTCTTGAGCCAATTGTTGGATGGCTCGCCCTTTATTGGCACTTTTCTTTAGAATTTCTAAATAAAAAGGTGTTGATTTAACAATGGTGAAGCGCTCATAGAATTCCGCTGGCAACTTGGCGATGGCGGCGTCTAGGATCTCAGGTTCGTCAATATACATGGTTTTAATGATTTCCTTGTCGGCCATCTCTTCAGGTGTCCGATAGAAAATTGGCATATTGACCAGCTGGGATTCATGGACAGTATATTTGCCGATATTGCGGTTGGCTGTGAAAATCCCCTCCTTGGTGATGGCGTGCATGTGAACGCCCAGCAGGCGAGAATAGTATTCAATATCCAGGTAATCTTGGTAGGACAGGATGTCCTTGACTAGCTCTTGGCCAGTCGCTGCATCCTGAACTAGGGCTCCATTGAAGGTAATCACATAGTGGCCTGGTTTATTTAATTCCAATTCCTCGAGCAGGTGGTAGACCCCAGCAACTGGGCGACCGGTCGCAATCACGACCTGAACCCCAGACTGACTAGCCTCACGCACGGCTGCCTTCACCTCGGGTGTGATTTTCTTATCAGGTGTTAGGAGGGTGCCATCGATATCAACAGCCACTAATTTTATCGTCATAGTTTCGGTTCTCCATAAATAAAGCTATCATTTTGAATATAGGATTGAAAGGTTTTTCCTTGAAAGGAAAAGAGATCGTTTTCGCCCAACATTTCCTTAGGGAAGTAAAAGCGATGGTCTCCGTAGCGGGTCCCGGTTAGGGCCTTGACCAAGGGAGATAGGCTAGATAGTTCTCGCAGACTCCCGTCTTTTTGAACGATTTCAATTTGTGTCTTGAACCGCTCTTCAGCAGGACGGTAGATGTCATAAGGTAAATCGAAATTCCGGTGGATGGCTGTATAATAGGTGGGATCAAATCCAACCTCTTGAACCAGGGAACGCAGAATTTCCAAGTGGTCCTCATCTTCTTTTTCAAAGAGGATGGACTTAAAGACACGACGGTTAATCACCCGTTGAGCCAAATCCGCAAGGATTCGGTCAGGACTTAGCATCCAGGATTGGAAATAGGTGGTCAAGACCCCGTCATCTAAGGCTAGATAATCCTTGAGGCTGACCTCTTCTTGGAAGAAAGGCAGCAGGAGGGGAGACGAGTGGGCAAAATAATCCCGGTGTTCGGAGAAGATTTTGCGAGCCCGCTCCAACAGTTTATGCAGGAGCACTTCCATGGCGCGTGTGGCTGGATGGAAGTAAATTTGCATGTACATCTGGAAACGGCTGACAATATAGTCCTCCACTGCATGGAGACCATTGCGTTGAAAGGCAATCCCGGTGGGGATGGGTCGCATTACCCGCAGAATACGGGTCAGGTCAAACTCTCCATAATGGGTTCCAGTAAAATAAGAATCCCGCAGTAGATAATCCATCCGGTCAACATCAATTTGACTGGAAATTAGTTGGACGACCTGAGGATTGGAGTAGCTGTGGTCAATCACACTAGCTACTTTCTCAGGGAAGTCCGGTGCTACTTGTAGCAGAATCTGGTGGACCTGACTTTCGGGATCCAAAATAATGCGTTGGGTCATCAGCTCATGATCCGTATGGAAAAGCCCCTCAAAAGTATGCGAATAGGCTCCGTGCCCCACATCATGTAGCAAGGCTGCCGTCATGGTCAAGAGATTTTCCCTAGAATCCCAAATATCTGGATAGGATTCGGAAAAGTTCTGGGTCACCTGTCGGGCCAGTTCATAGGCGCCAAGACAGTGTGAAAAACGGCTATGTTCGCCCCCGTGAAAGGTAAAACTGGACGTCCCCAGTTGTTTGATCCGACGTAGCCGCTGAAACTCTCTGCTGTTTATCAGTTGGTAAATAAGGGGATGGTTGACATGAATGTAGTTGTGAACCGGATCCCGAAAAACCTTTTCAATCATAGCAACATTTTACCATAAAAACAAGGATTCCCCTAATTTCAACCTGACTGAGAATCTCTATTTGGGAAACGATTTTGTTTTTGATAGAATAGGGGTAAGAAAACGAAAAAGAGGAAGCTATGTCAAAAAAATGGACACCGGAAAGGATTCTTTCCTGGTATGAGACGATGGTGCGCATTCGTCAGTTTGAGAATATCCTCGATGATTACAATAGCCAAGGAAAGGTTTATGGGACAACCCACCTCTACAATGGTGAGGAGGCGATTGCAACAGCTGTTTTGTCCCTAGCAGATCCTGCTGATCTGGTTCTGTCGACTCACCGGAACCATGGTCACGCGATTGCTAAGGGTCTTTCTACCAAGGCTATGTATGCGGAAATTTTTGGCCGCCAGTCGGGGACCAATCAGGGGCGGGCTGGCTCCATGCAAATTTCAGATTTTTCCAAAGGTTTTATTGGTGGGAATGGCATCGTTGGTGGGAATTTTCCCATTGCTCTTGGTCTAGCCAAGGCCCTTCAGATGGATCAGAAAGACCAGGTTGTTTTGTGTTTTTCTGGTGACGGAGCAACTAATGAGGGAACCTTTCATGAGAGTCTCAATCTAGCTAGTGTTTGGAAGTTGCCTGTTTTATTTATTATTGAAAACAATCAATATGCCATGTCTTCTTATACAGATCACATGACAGCTGGCGATATTGTCACCCGCGGTCATAACTATGGCATGAAAAGTTTGAAAGTGAATGGGCAGGATATTTTTGCGGTGGCTGAGGCCTTTGCCCAGGCCCGCCAAGCCTTGAAAGAGGGACCGGTGCTGATGGAGGTCACGACCTACCGCTTCCGAGGGCATTCGCGTTCGGATAAGGAAGACTACCGCACCAAGGATGAATACCTGAATTACCAGGATCCAATTGTAGCCTTGCGAGGCTTTATTCTTAGTGAAGGTTACCGAACCCAGGATGAATTGGCCTTTACGGAAGAATCCATTTACCAAACGTTGACGAAAGAAGCTGCGGAAGCTTTTGCTAGCCCAGCTGCAGAGTACGAGGTTGAACATGGATAAAGAAAGACAGTTAAGCTTTCTGGAAGCAGTTAGAGAAGCACAAGAACAAATTTTGGAGCAGGATCCCAGGGTCTACGTTCTCGGTGAGGATGTTGGTGTTTATGGCGGTAGTTTTGGAGCTACCAAGGGTTTGATTGAAAAATTTCCAGACCGAATCCTAGAAACTCCCATTTCAGAAGCCGCTATTACCGGAGTAGCCATGGGATCAGCCATTCTTGGCAAACGTCCCATTCTGGAAATTCAGTTTTCGGATTTCTTGACAGTAGCTATGGATCAGTTGGTCAACCAAATTGCAAAAATTGCCTACGTCTCCTGTGGAACCATGACAGCACCTGTGGTTATTCGTGCGGCCTCTGGTAGTGGGACGGGTGCCGGAACCCAGCACTCTCAAAGTCTAGAGTCCTGGTTTGCTCATATTCCGGGCCTACAAGTCGTGATGCCCAGTAATGCGTATGACGCCAAGGGCGTCCTTATGGCTGCCGTAGCCAGCCCCCATCCGGTTTTGGTTTTGGAACCCAAGTCCTTGTATAAAACAGTGGGAATAGTTCCGGAAACTCCGTATCAAGTGGAGCTTGGCAAGGCTAAGGTCTTGCAAAAGGGAGCTGACTTGACCATTATCGCCCTAGGAGCCATGGTGCCGCTGGTTCAAGAAGTCTTAGCAGAGCTTCCCTACCAGGTTACGCTGGTAGATCCAGTTACGGTTAGCCCTCTAGATCGTTGCGGTTTGCTGGAAGCGGCCCAGGAGTCAGATAAGACCCTGATTGTGACGGAGAGCTATGGAGATTTTGGGGTAGCCGCAGAAATCATGGCCTCCCTCGTGGAACGGGGCTACCGCGGTCAGCTCCGACGTCTGACCAGCCTGTTTAGCCCAATCCCGGCCGCCCAGAGTTTGGAACAGCAAGTTCGGCCAATCGCCGAAAAAATTCGTCAAGTGATAGAGGAGCTTTGCAGTGAAAATTGAGATAACAAATTACATTCAGATTGGGGACCAACATGAAGTGGTCCACCAAACCTATGAAGCGGAACAGCGAAAAAAAGGAGAATTCACCTACTTTCTGTACCAGAACGAAGAAGGTGAAAAAGTTGTGCTCAAGTTTAAAGAAGACGAGTTGGTCATGACCCGGTTTAGCCAGCCCCAATCCATCATGCGTTTTGTGGATCAAAAGCAGGTTCCTGTGGGAATTCACACGCCGATGGGCTTGCAACAGTTTATCAGCCAGACCGATCACTTCCAGTTGGATCTGGAGAAACAGAGCCTGGCTATGGTTTACCAACTCCTAACAGCAGATGGGACAGCTGTTTTTGCTAGCTATGACTTTCGTCTGGTGTGGGGCTTGTAATACTCTTTCTATTTTTCTTAAAGGATCCTTAGCTTCGACTTGTTTAACTCTAGTTATGTCTGTGTCTCGCTGCTAATTGGAAGTGGTATCACACAATAAGTGTTCCTTTCCCAACTTGCATTTTAGGAGAATATTTGATACAATGCTATCGATATCAAGGGAGTAGCTAACGGTTCCAACCGTGACAAGGTCGTCAATCCGAAAGAAATTTCCGGCCTTGGATGAAATAGCGAGACTTGTTCAAAAAAACAAGTCTCTTTTTGTTGCCAAAAAGAGACTGGAAAGAGGAGAATTTTGTCAAAAGAACAAAAACGAGTAGCCTTCTTTACCAAGAGTCCCGAGGAAACACTGGATCTCGTTGACTCCAAGTTAGAAGGTTTGTCAACGGCACAGGCCCAAGAGCGGCTCGCGCAATTTGGGGCCAATGAATTGGATGAAGGGAAGAAAAAGACCCTCCTCCAAAAATTCCTGGAGCAATTTAAGGATTTGATGATTATCATTCTGTTGATTGCAGCAGTTCTCTCTGTTGTAACATCCGGGGGTGAGGATATTGCCGATGCCTTGATTATCTTGGCCGTAGTTGTGATCAACGCCTTATTTGGGGTTTACCAAGAAGGTAAGGCAGAAGAAGCAATTGAAGCCTTGAAGAATATGTCGACACCAGCTGCGCGTGTTTTGCGTGACGGCAATGTCACAGAGATTTCTTCCAAAGAATTGGTACCAGGGGACATTGTCTTGCTGGAAGCTGGAGATGTGGTTCCAGCTGATATGCGGTTATTAGAAGCCAATTCGTTGAAAATTGAAGAGGCGGCTCTGACAGGTGAATCCGTTCCAGTCGAAAAGGATCTGGCTGCTAGCCTAGCAGAAGATGCCGGAATCGGAGATCGGGTCAACATGGCTTTCCAAAACTCCAATGTGACCTATGGTCGCGGAATGGGGGTTGTTGTCCATACAGGGATGTATACCGAAGTGGGACACATTGCCGGCATGTTGCAAAATGCAGATGAAACAGCCACACCATTGAAGGAAAATCTCAATCAGTTGTCGAAATTCCTAACCTTTGCGATTTTGGGAATTGCAGCGGTGACCTTCGTTGTGGGTGTTGTCTTCCGTGGTCAACCTTGGTTAGAAGGTTTGATGACAGCGGTAGCCTTGGCCGTGGCGGCGATTCCGGAAGGTTTGCCAGCCATCGTAACGATTGTCCTGGCCTTGGGAACTCAGGTTTTGGCTAAACGTAATGCCATTGTTCGGAACTTGCCTGCGGTTGAAACGCTTGGATCTACAGAAATTATTGCCAGTGACAAGACTGGTACCTTGACCATGAACAAGATGACGGTCGAGAAGGTCTTTTATGATGGTGTCCTACATGATGCCAAAGATGAGCTAGCACTAGGTTTGGATTTACCCGTTCTTCGCTCTGTGGTCTTGGCCAATGATACCAAAATGGATGCAGAAGGCAACCTGATTGGCGATCCGACGGAAACTGCCTTTATCCAATATGCCTTGGATAAGAACTTGGATGTGACAGCCTATTTGGAAAAATTCCCTCGGGTTGCTGAGTTGCCATTTGATTCAGATCGGAAACTCATGTCAACGGTTCATCCCTTGGAAGATGGTCGTTTCCTAGTAGCTGTTAAAGGGGCACCGGATCAACTGTTGAAACGTTGTGTCAGTCGTGACAAGGCTGGGGAAATAGCTCCAATTGATGAAGCAACCAACCAACTGATTGCCCAAAACAACTCAGCCATGGCCAAAGAAGCCTTGCGTGTTTTGGCAGGTGCCTATAAGATTATTGATGCGATTCCAGCAGAGTTGACGTCTGAAAATCTTGAAAGTGAGTTGATTTTCACTGGTCTGATTGGAATGATCGACCCTGAACGTGCGGAAGCAGCAGAAGCAGTTCGGGTTGCCAAGGAAGCGGGTATCCGTCCAATCATGATTACAGGGGACCATCAAGATACAGCTGAAGCTATTGCCAAGCGTTTGGGAATTATTGATCCTACGGATACAGAAGACCACGTTCTGACAGGAGCTGAGCTCAATGAACTGTCAGATGCCGAATTTGAAAAAGTGGTTGGTCAGTATTCGGTTTATGCACGTGTATCTCCAGAGCATAAGGTACGGATTGTAAAAGCTTGGCAAAACCAAGGTAAGGTTGTTGCGATGACAGGTGACGGGGTGAATGATGCCCCTGCTCTGAAAACAGCGGATATCGGGATTGGTATGGGAATTACTGGTACAGAAGTTTCCAAGGGAGCTTCTGATATGGTCCTAGCGGATGATAACTTCGCAACCATTATTGTTGCGGTTGAAGAGGGGCGGAAGGTCTTCTCCAATATCCAGAAAACCATTCAATACCTCCTATCTGCCAACACTGCAGAGGTCTTGA
Organism: Streptococcus danieliae; assembly: GCF_025447695.1. NCBI lineage: Bacteria > Bacillati > Bacillota > Bacilli > Lactobacillales > Streptococcaceae > Streptococcus > Streptococcus danieliae. The sequence continues at coordinate 10,227 of NZ_JAOBSU010000026.1, forward strand.
CCATTTTCTTGGCCACCCTCTTTGGATGGGATGTCTTGGAACCTGTTCACCTCTTGTGGATTAACCTAGTAACCGATACCTTCCCAGCCATCGCTCTTGGGGTTGAGCCTGCAGAACCAGGTGTGATGCAGCACAAACCGCGTGGCCGTAATTCGAGCTTCTTCTCCGGTGGTGTCTTGAGCTCGATTATCTATCAGGGTATCCTCCAAGGACTTTTGGTCTTGGCTGTTTACTGGTATGCCATTCAAAATCCAGTCCATGCTGGATCCGAGGCGATTCATGCTGATGCCTTGACCATGGCCTTTGCAACACTTGGATTGATTCAATTGGTCCATGCCTTTAACGTGAAGTCGGTTTACCAATCCGTCTTTACAGTTGGTCCTTTCAAATCCAAGACCTTTAACTGGTCCATCGTTGTTTCCTTTGTCCTCTTGGCGTCGACTATTGTTGTTAAGCCTTTGGAAAAAATCTTCCATGTAACCGAGCTTAACTTGGAACAATGGACAGTTGTAATCATCGGAAGTATTCTGATGTTGGTGATTGTTGAAGTGGTCAAATGGATCCAACGCAGGATGGGACTGGATAAAAACGCTATTTAAGCTCAAACCTGTTCGGGAAAAACGAATGTAAAGAGGAGAGTTGAGGTCTTTTGGACCCGATTCCTCCTCTTTTTACGCTTTTAGAGGGATAAAATTATAAAATGGTTGACGAATTCCGAAGAATAGAGTATCATAGGAAAAATTTATGAAGGAGAGTAATCATGACAAACCCCCTCTACCAATTGCCTAAAGTGGAACTGCACTGCCATTTAGATGGATCGGTGGATCTCCATGCCCTTAGTCAGCTCTATCATTTGGCTGGCCTTCGCAAAAGCCAGGAAGATTTGCTAAAAGAAGCGGTGGCTCCAGAGAATTGTTTGAACTTAACGGAGTATTTGCGGTGTTTCCCGGTCACAACCCAAGTTTTGGCATCTGAAAAAGCCTTGCTGATTGCGGTGTTGAGTCTGGCCAAGCAGGCTGTGGCAGAGGGGGTTCGGTATTTGGAAATCCGTTTTTCTCCAGATTTTATTCAGACACCGACCTTTACGATGGAGCAGGTCTTGCAGGCTACGATTGAGGGGCTGGAGTTGGCTCAAGCTGTTTACCCAATCCGTTTAGGCTTAATTCTGTGTATGATGCGGGGGCGGTCGGAAGCGGTCAATCGTCAAGTGCTGCGCTTGGCAGAGAAGTATCTGGGTCGGGGTGTGGTCGCCTTGGATGTGGCTGGCGATGAGAGTAAATATCCCATGCCCTTGTTCAAGGATCTCTTTTTTGAAGCTCGGGCTGCGGGGATTCCTTTTACAGCACATGCCGGGGAGACAGGGAATCTGGACAATGTTCTTTGGGCAGTGGATTACGGAGCGCAGCGAATTGGTCATGGAATTGCCTTGATGAAGGATCTATCCCAGGCAGTGGACTTGAAGTCGGCGGGCATCTTATTGGAAATGTGTCCAATTTCCAATTTGCAAACAGGGGCTTCCGTGTCCTGGGCAACCTATCCTTTTGCGATTTTCCGCGAGACAGGTCTACCGGTGAGTATCAACACTGATAATCGAACCGTTTCTTCCAGTAGTTTGACCCAGGAATTTGGGATTTTGAATGATCAGGTTGATTCTCTAACAGTTGGAGATGTTTACCAGATTACCCGGGATAGTGCCCAAGCAGCCTTTTTGCCGGAAGCTGATAAGTTAGCCTTGCTGCAAGAGTTGGATCAGGCCTATCAGGCCTTTGACTTAAAGGCTCCTATAAGTGAAGAAAATATGCTAGAATGAAAGAAACTAAAGGAGGAACTATGGACAACGCAGAAATCCGGCAGCGTTTAGCTGCCAATCGTGAAAAAATAACATCATTTAGGGGGTCTCTTTGACTTAGAGGCTTTGGAAGAAGAGATTGCGCAACTGGAGCACCAGATGACCCATCCTGATTTTTGGAATGACAATCAGGCGGCCCAGAAGGTATCCCAGGAATTGAATGAGAAGAAGCAAACCTATGAAAACTTCCACCATATGGAGGAGCTAGCGGATGAGTCTGAGCTTTTGTTTGAATGGCTAGTGGAAGATGAGAGTTTGGCGGATGAGTTGTTTGAGAAGTTGGCGGAGTTGGAGCAAGGGATGACTCAGTATGAGATGACCTTACTCTTGTCAGAGCCTTATGACTACAACAATGCGATTCTCGAAATCCATCCCGGTTCAGGGGGGACAGAAGCCCAGGATTGGGGTGATATGCTCTTGCGTATGTACACCCGTTTCGGCAATGCCAATGGTTTTAAGGTTGAGACTCTAGATTATCAAGCTGGGGATGAGGCGGGTATCAAGAGTGTGACCCTATCCTTTGAAGGGCCGAATGCCTATGGTCTGCTCAAATCGGAAATGGGAGTTCACCGTCTGGTTCGGATTTCGCCTTTTGATTCCGCCAAGCGCCGCCATACCTCCTTTACTTCAGTTGAGGTAATGCCGGAGTTGGATGATACCATTGAGATTGAAATTCGGGATGATGAAATTAAAATGGACACCTTCCGTTCTGGAGGAGCCGGTGGACAAAACGTCAATAAGGTATCGACCGGGGTGCGGTTAACCCACCTCCCAACTGGAATTGTGACCCAGTCGACGGTCGATCGGACCCAGTATGGCAACCGGGATCGGGCCATGAAACTCTTGCAGGCAAAACTCTACCAGTTGGAGCAAGAGAAAAAGGCAGCCGAAGTGGATGCGCTCAAGGGAGATAAAAAAGAAATTACCTGGGGTAGCCAAATCCGCTCCTATGTCTTTACTCCTTACACCATGGTCAAAGACCACCGGACTGGTTATGAAGTCGCCCAAGTGGACAAGGTTATGGACGGAGACTTGAATGGCTTTATGGATGCCTACCTCAAGTGGCGGATTCAATAGATAATCACAGTGGAAGTCTTATCGGGAGAAACCGTTTCTCGATCTGACTTCCTTTTTTCAATACAATCTAGGAACCGTCCTATGATATAATTTAGACAGTATGAAAAGGATGAATCAGAAGTACGCCATTGTGGACATTGAAGCCACCAATCCGGGGAATCAAGCTAAGATTATCCAGGTGGGGATTGTCCTCTTGGAAAATGGTGAAATCGTACAAAGTTACCAGACGGATGTGAATCCCCAGGAGGCTTTGGATCAGCGCATTATTGATTTAACAGGTATTACAGACCAACAATTAGTCCAGGCGCCACTGTTTAGCCAGGTAGCAGGAGTTATCTATGACCTACTAGAGGATGCCGTTTTTGTGGCCCACAATGTGGCTTTTGATGCCAATCTGTTGGCCGAGGCCCTCTTTTGGGAAGGTTATGAATTACGGACGCCACGAGTGGATACGGTGGAATTGGCGCAAGTTTGCTTCCCCCGTCTCCAGAATTATTCCTTGGGATCCTTGTGTCAGGAATTGGGAATTTCTTTAGAGAATGCCCATACGGCCTTGGCAGACGCCCAGGCCACCGCAGCCTTGCTCCAGATTTTGATGGAGCGGATTCAAGAACTGCCCAAGGGACTAGTGGAGCAGCTTTGGAAAAAATCAGACGCCTTACTTTATGAAACGGGCTTGATTTTTCAAGATTGTTTGAGTCAGATGTCGGACCAAGGGGACTCCAGTTTCTTGGTGGAACACGGGCTTTATCTACGCAAGCCCAAAACCTCTGTTAATCAGGTGATTGGCCTGGGTCCTTGGCAGCAACAGTTTCAGGAGCTTGGACTGGAGCCCCGCCCGGCTCAGGCAGACCTAGCTCAACACATCCAGCAAACCAAGGGACAAAAGGGAGTTTCCGTACTTCAAGCCGAGGTGGGCAGTGGGAAAACTTGGGCCTACCTCCTGACCTTGATTGAGGAGCTGGATCAGGGAGGGCGTCTGGTGGTCTCTGTACCAACAAAACTCCTGATGCAGCAACTTCTAGAGCAAGAGGGGACAGTTCTGGCTCAGAGGTTTGGTCTCCAGATGCGAGCGGTCAAAAGTCCTCGGAATTTCTTGAGTCTGGATGCCCTGTGGACCTACCTGCAAAAAGCGGATTGGCGCAAACGATCCATTGGTCGCTTCCTGATGCAATTGTTGGTTTGGCTGGCTGAAACAGAGACAGGGGATTTGGATGAGCTTGGCCAGGCCTATCGGTTAGAGCATATCTTGAAGGATCTTCGCCATTCGGGCCAAGTGGAGGCTGCTAGTCTCTTTCCGATCCTCGACTTTTGGCGGCGTCTGGAAAGGCAGCTGGCTGAGGTACCGCTTTTGGTTACCAACCATGCCTATTTGCCGACACTCCTAAAATCTTATCCGACCTTGTTTAAGGATGCTTACCTAGTTTTAGATGAGGCCCAATCTTTGTTCCGTGGCCTGGAAGAAGCTAATCAAGTAAAGCTGTCCTATTCGGATCTGGAGCAGAAATTGCAAGCAGTTTTGGCGGCTGAAAAAGTTCCCAAGCGTTTGCGACTGTTACAGGAGCTGCAAGTTGAATTGGACATTTGGAAAGTTCAACAGTCCAGTCCGGACTATTTGGAATTGGATAAGTCGGCCCTGGAAAAAATCCAAAGCCTGCTTCACCGGCTGGGTCCAGCTCAGCTACCGGATTTATTTCGGTTTTTCCTGGAAGAGCAGGGTGATTTCTATATTCGCGGACACAAACATCAGGAAGAATTAGTGGTTGTTAGCGGGGACTATTTCCAGTTGGGACAAGGGTTTGAAGCCTGTCAACATAGTTATTTAATCTCTGCGAGTTTGGATCTGGCCTTGGCTGAAACGATGCTCCAGTTGGCTGGAATTGAGGCAGTTGATATAGCTTCCTTTACTGGTTCTAAGCTTGGACGCCAGCTGGTTTTGACGAGTCTTGATTTTCCCGATGTGAGCCTGATGAATTTTTCAGCCTATACCAATTTTGTAGGCGCATGGATTGAAAAATTGTCTGCTCTAGGCCGTCCCATCATGGTTGTTTTTAGTGCGCGAGAGTTGTTGAATCGCGTTGCGGGAACCTTGTCTGTTCCGTATTTGGCCCAGCTAGAAGGCCAGGATCAACAAGTTCTGCGCAAGCGTTTTGAAAGGGGAGATCAGCAGGTATTACTAGCTCTGGGTTCCTTCTGGGAAGGTGTGGATTTAAAGGACTTGGATCAGGTCATTCAGCTGATTGTTCGTTTACCATTTGCCAATCCAAAAAATATCTTGGTTGACAAGGTAGCTCGATCGGTTGAAACTTTAGGTCTCAATTCTTTTACGGATTTTGTTTTACCCTTGGCAGGCCAGCGATTGCAACAGATAACAGGGCGTCTTAGGAGACGAGAAGACCAGGTTTCCGCTGTTTTGATTTTGGATGGACGTCTGGTTGGAAAGAGCTATGGGACTGTTTTGCAAGAGGAGTTGGCTAAGGGGACTGATTTCCTAATTCGACCACAGGAGCTCATTCCCCATGAAATTACAGATTTTTTTGAACGTTATGAAGAAAGTTGAGGTCCATGTTTAGAGAACCCCTAAAGATTGATGCACGTATTGATTACAGCATCTTACTGTGTGTTTTTTCCTTGCTGGCCATTGGTCTGGCAGCTCTGTATGTAGCCCTTAGCCATGATTATCCCCAGGTTGCCTGGTCCATGCTCCTCCAGCAAGGAGCCTGGATTTTACTGGGTCTGGCCATTGGCTTTGTGACCATGTTTTTCTCCCGCTCCTTTCTTTGGAAGATGACTCCTTTTTTGTATGTCCTGGGTCTGGGTTTGATGGTCCTGCCCCTGATTTATTTTAATCCCAACCTAGTAGCTTCAACTGGGGCTAAAAACTGGGTTTCGATTAATGGTATGACCCTTTTTCAACCGTCGGAATTTATGAAGATCCCCTATATTCTGATGTTGGCTCAGATTACGGACTGGTTGCACAAGCGGCAGTTAGGGGAGGAGCGGACGCTTTGGTTTGATTTGAAAATTATCGGAACCCTCAGCTTGGCAACTCTGCCTGTGTTTGTGTTATTGGGGCTGCAACATGACTTAGGGACCGCCATGGTCTATCTAGCGATTTTCGCAGGTATGGTCTTGATTGCCAATGTTTCCTGGAGAATCATTTTGCCGGTATCAGCCCTGTTTCTGACTTTGATGGGGGGCTTTGTGGCCCTATTGTCGCAGGACTATGGGCGATCTCTATTTCGCCAGTTGGGGATGCCGACCTACCAGATTAACCGAATTTTAGCCTGGCTCAATCCCTTTGATTTTGCGCAAACCATGACCTTCCAGCAAGCCCAAGGGCAGATTGCGATTGGTAGCGGGGGTCTGACAGGTCAGGGCTACAATGTCTCCAATCTCCAAATTCCGGTGCGGGAGAGTGATATGATTTTTACGGTCATTGCGGAGGATTTTGGTTTGGTTGGCGGCTTGGTCTTGCTGTTGATTTATTTCCTGTTGATTACGCGGATGGTGGCCATTACCATTCGCTCGCGGAGTCCCTTTTACACCTATGTTGCGGCAGGCTATATCTTCATGCTCCTGTTTCATATTTTTGAAAACATCGGAGCGGTGACGGGAATCTTGCCGCTGACCGGAATTCCCCTCCCCTTTATTTCCCAGGGAGGGTCCTCGATTATTTCCAACTTGATTGGGATTGGTTTGATCCTTTCAATCGCCTATCAGAATCATTTGCGCGATGAAGAAGAAGGCCGTGTACGGCCAAAAAGAAGAAAGGTTGTCTTACGACAAACCTTATAAGGAGGCTAGAATGAAAAAAATTGCTGTGCTATTTGCAGATGGGTTTGAGGAAATTGAAGCCCTAACCGTTGTTGATGTTTTACGCCGGGCCGACTTTGATTGCCAAATGATTGGCTTGGAAGCGCAAACAACGGGTTCTCACGGCATCACCGTGAAGATGGACCAGGTCTGGAGTCCAGACCTGCCTCTGTTTGACTTGGTTGTCCTTCCTGGCGGAATGCCGGGGGCGAAAAACCTCAGAGATCATGAGCAACTCATGGCCTGGGTCAGTCGAACAGAAGCTAGTGGTCATTTGGTGGCGGCGATTTGCGCCGCTCCGATCGCTCTAGAAAAAGCCGGATTACTGGATAACCGGACCTATACTAGCTATGATGGCTTTGACCAGCAAATTCAAGCAGGTCAGTATAAAAAGGAAACCGTTGTCCAAGATGGGCGCGTGATTACCAGTCGGGGTCCAGCTTCGGCCTTGGCCTTCGCCTATGCCTTGGTAGATGCCCTGGGTGGTGATAGTCAAGGGCTCCGTCAGGCTATGCTGTATAGCGATCTTTTTGAAGGAAATTAAAGCAACCATTAGC
>NZ_JAOBSU010000027.1:0-16965 GCF_025447695.1 Streptococcus danieliae
TACCGTGGCGATTTTTCTTTTTATACTCTTCTATTCCCTTGGTATACATCGGATCAGAGACAACGGGAATGATTCTATAAGTCTAATAAAAAAGAGAGAGGACACGAATCCCCTCTCTAACTCGCTAATGTCGTTTATTTAGCTGGAACTTCTAAATCACCAGCTACGATTTTATCTTTTGCTTCTTTAACAGCTGCTTTTGCGTCATCAGACAAGTTTGTTTCTGCAAGGTCAACACCTTTGTCTTTCAAACCGTAAGTAAGGTGTTTACCACCTGGGAACTTACCATCTTTGGCTTGATTTGCCAAGTCTGCAACAGCCGCTCCAACTTCTTTCAAAGTAGAGGCAAGAACAAAGTTGGATTCTTTACCGTCTTTAGATTTGTAGTTTCCTTCATCTTTCTGGTCACGGTCAACACCGACTACCCAAACTTTTTCTGCTTCGTCTTTAGTTTCATTCAAGTCTTTCGCTTCTTTGAATACACCCACACCAGTTCCACCAGCTGCTTGGTAGATTACATCTACGCCAGCTGAGTATTGAGCTTGAGCGATTGATTTCCCTTTCGCTGCATCACTGAAAGAACCTGCGTAGTCCACACGAACGTTGATAGAAGGATCAACAGATTTAACCCCTGCTTCAAATCCTTTTTCAAAACGGGTGATAACTTCGGATTCCATACCACCGATGAAACCAATTTCTTTTGTTTTAGTTGTTTTAGCCGCAGCCACACCAGCTAGGTAAGCTGCTTCGTTGTCCGCAAAGGTTGCAGAAGCAACGTTGTCCATGTTTTCAATCACTTCATCAATGATAACGTAGTTGGTGTCTGTACGGTCTTTCGCAGCTGATTCAACAGCGTTACGAAGGGCAAAACCGATACCGAATACTAATTGGTTACCGCTAGATGCTGCTTGTTCCAAGTTGTTGGCATAGTCAGACTCACTTTGAGATTGGATATAGCTAATACCGCTTCCTTCAGATAGGCCGTTTTCTTTACCCCAAGCCATCAAACCTTCCCAAGCTGATTGGTTAAAGGACTTGTCATCAACCCCACCAGTATCGGTTACGATAACTGCCTTAAGGTCTGTTTTAGCATCGGCATTTTCACTGGTAGAACGGTTACCACAGGCTACCAATGTTAGGGCTGCTGCAGCCGTCAAACCGATATCAAACCATTGTTTCTTGTTCATTATGAACCTCCTAAAAAATGTTAGAACGAATGAGTGATCCAAATCACTAGGCAAAAGATACGGTGAGGGATACCGGAAATTCAAAGTCCTTCAAAATTAACGAACGATTTCAATGATTTCCTGGATTTCGACCTCTTCTTTTCCTATTTTAACATTTTCCAGAAATTCTTCAAGCATAACTTTCGGAATTTCCGAATTTGCGTAAATTCTCGCCAAAACTTGACCTACTTCTACCCGATCGCCCACTTTTTTCTCAAAAACAAGACCGGTTTCGAAATCTAGAGGATCTGTTTTGACAGCACGACCAGCACCTAACTTCATGGCAAAGAGACCATAATAAAGGGCTGGAAGCTCTGTAATATAGCCACTTACAGGCGCCTTAACCTCATACACCTCTTGCACTTGGACCGGCCGATAGAGGTCTTCTAAATCACCACCTTGGGCCACCACCATCTCTTCAAATTTAGCCAGAGCTAAACCGTTTTCAAGATGGGAACGAACTTCCTCAAGTGATTTTTCAACACCTGCTAAAGCCAACAACATTTGGCCCAATTCGCTTACAAAGTTCGTAATATCCGAACGACCTTGTCCCCGTAAAATCTCAATCGCTTCCAATAGCTCCAAACGATTCCCGATCGCCCGGCCCAGCGGTTGGCTCATGTCTGTCACCACAGCCACCGTTTCACGACCAACTGCTTTTCCAAGATTGACCATGGTTGTTGCCAACTCACGCGCTTCTTCGATCGTTTTCATAAAGGCACCTTGCCCAACTGTTACATCTAGAAGAATGGCATCGGCCCCTGCCGCGATTTTCTTACTCATAACCGAGCTAGCAATCAAAGGAATGATATCCACCGTTGCGGTCACATCCCGCAGAGCGTAGAGCAACTTATCAGCCTTAACCAACTGATCCGACTGGCCAATCACAGAAACACCAATCTCTTGGACCTGCTGAATAAAGTCCGCTTCCGGAATTTCTACCTGGAAACCTTTGATCGATTCCAACTTGTCCAAGGTACCACCCGTATGCCCCAGACCACGACCACTCATTTTAGCAACCGATACACCAAAGCTCGCAACCAGCGGTGCCAGAATCAGGGTTACCTTGTCCCCCACACCACCAGTGGAATGCTTATCAACCTTGATACCCGGAATAGTAGACAAATCCACCTGATCACCACTAGCCACCATAGCCATGGTTAAATCACTGATCTCCCGCGTATCCATTCCCTTAAAGTAGATTGCCATGGCCAAGGCCGCCATCTGGTAGTCCGGAACCGATCCATCCACATAGCCCTCAATCAACCAATCAATCTCCTCCTTGCTCAAGGCATGGCCATCACGTTTTTTCTGAATTAAGTCAACCGCTCTCATTCCTTTTCACTCCTAAGGATATAATAACCCTTATCCTTTCTGATAATTTCACAATTGCCAAAGATTTCTTCCATCTTCTTCTTAGCACTTGGCGCCCCTTGCTTCTTTTGAATCACAAGGGTCAAATCTCCACCAGACTCCAAGTAGTCCGGTGCCTCCACAATAATTTTGTGGACCACACTCTTACCTGCCCGAATTGGCGGATTGGAGATAATATGGGTAAAGGTCCCTGCAACCTGCTCATACACATCTGAAGAAAAGATCTGCGCCTCCACCCCATTAGCCCGGGCATTCTTGGCTGCCAAATCTAAAGCTCTTTCATTGACATCGACCATGGTCACCTGCTGGCCCTGCACCTTAGCTAAGGCAATCCCCAAAGGGCCATACCCACAGCCCAGGTCCAGCAAACGCTCTCCCGGTGCAAAATCTAGGCTATCCAACAAGACCCGGGAACCATAGTCCACCTGCTTTTTCGAAAAAACACCGGCATCGGCCAAAAAACAAAAATCTGTCCCCAAGAGGGACACCCGTAACTCTCGGACATCATGTGCGGCATCCGGCTGCTGCTCAAAATACATCTTACTCATACGTTTATTTTATCACATCTGAAAGCATTATGGAAACGGTTTACAGCTTACCACACCTATGATATACTAGGCGAGGAAGCGAGGATCTTATGCAGGAATTTTTTAACTACCGTCAGATGAAGCGGGAGGACTGGAGCCAGCTCCACTCTGATTTCACCAAGGCCGGCTTAACCCAGGCCGAATTAGACGCAATTCGCAGCCTCAACGACCCCATCGAATTAGAAGAGATCGAGGCCATCTATCTCCCCCTCATCCATTTGCTTCATATCTATAAGAAAAATAAAGAAGAACTAAATCTAGCCAAGGGGGCTTTTCTGGGCCAAACCGCTAGTAAGTCTCCCTTTATCATCGGTATCGCGGGTAGCGTGGCTGTCGGGAAATCTACAACCAGTCGACTCCTACGCTTGCTACTGCAACAAACCTATCCCGAATTACAGGTCGACCTGGTCACCACAGATGGCTTCCTCTACCCCAATGTCTACTTAGAGGCCCAAGATATGATGCACCAAAAGGGCTTCCCCCAGTCCTATGACATGGAAAAACTGCTAGACTTTTTGGACCACATCCGTAATGGCGATGCCTACGACGTTCCCCTCTACTCCCATGAGAGTTACGATATCCTCAGCGACCAGGTCTACCACTTGGAAAACACGGATATCTTGATTGTGGAAGGGATCAATCTCTTTCAAATTTCAGACCAGCCCAATCTTTTCAGTCTCGATTATTTTGATTTTTCCATCTACATCGACGCCCCCACTGCCCTCATCGAGCAGTGGTACTTGGAACGCTTCTTAAAACTGCGCGACCTGGCTATGGATAAATCGGAGAATTACCACCACCGTTTCAGTCAGATGACCGCAGCGGAATCCCTGGCTTATGCCCGTCATGTTTGGGAAAAAATCAATCTGGTCAATCTGGTCAACTACATTCTGCCGACTCGAAATCGGGCACAAATGATCCTGCACAAGAACCATGATCATAAAATTGATAAAATCTACCTAAAAAAATGAATTTTTCTTGTCAAGTGCTCAAAATTTCTGTATAATTAGATAGTTATTATTTATGGAGGTGAAAGATTTTGGCAAATATTAAATCAGCTATCAAACGCGCTGAATTGAACGTAAAACAAAACGAAAAAAATTCAGCTCAAAAATCAGCTATGCGTACTGCGATCAAGAACTTTGAAGCAAACCCAACTGAAGAGCTTTTCCGTACTGCATCTGCTGCAATTGATAAAGCAGAAACAAAAGGTTTGATTCACAAAAACAAAGCAAGCCGCGACAAGTCACGCCTTGCTGCTAAACTTGCTCAATAAGAATAGAAGCTCCTCGGAGCTTTTTTCTTTTGCCTTTAGTTACGAAAAAATGCCCTTCCTAGGAAGAGGCATTTTTTCGATTACGGGCGCGATAGCGTTTTTTCCCTTCTTTACTGAGGGTGATTTCAAAAATCGTCCCTTTGGGGCTATTGTCCTTGACTTGAATGGTCGCATTGAGGGCCGAAATGATCTGTTTGGCCAAGGCTAGACCGAGGCCAAAACCTGTGCTTTGGCGTGTCCGGGCCTTATCAACCTGGTAAAAGCGGTCAAAGACTCGGACTTTTTCTGCATCTGGAATTCCAATCCCATCATCCCAGACTTGGATCCGCAGGTCTCCATTCCGGTCTTGGGGGAATAGCTGAATCCCTACCTGACCGTCTTCCTCAGTATATTTGATGGCATTGTCAAAGAGGATGGTCAGTAACTGTTTGAGCAAACTCTTGTCGGATTGGATTTGCCCTTGAAATTCATTGACGTAGGTAAATTGCTTCCCATTTTCCTCAGCAACCAGCTCAAAGTTTTCCAAGGTATCTTCAAAAAATTGAGCATCAATGGTTTCTAAAACAGGATCAATCCCGTCATCGCGACGTGCCATACTGAGTAGATTAGCGATTAATTTACGCATATTCCGAACTTCTTCCAAGCTGGCTGCAACCGACTCGCTTTCCTCCAAAATAGTCGCTTGAGGTTTACGGAAAAGACCTTCCAAGCGATTTTGAAGAACTGCCAGAGGTGTCCGAAGTTCATGGCTGGCATTTTCGATAAAGGCTTTTTGGCGTTGGACACTGTCCAAAAGTGGGACCATGGTTAATTTAGCCAGGTAATAACTAGCCAAGAGCGAGATCGACCAGAAGATCAACATTACCATGATAACGGTGTTTTCATTTCTCTGATTGGTTGATTCTATCTGACTGGTGTTAATCAAAACAGCCGCATAGGCAATTCCGTCAATGGGCTGGGCCAATTCTAGAGGAAAACAGATTTCCCGGAAGCGCTCCTTTTTCCCAAAGGTGGTTCGCATTTCAACCTGACGGATCTGATAGAATTTTTTCTTAGCATCTAGCTGAATATTATTGGTATCCAACAAGTGGCTATTGGTGGACAAGGCTTCTCCATCTTCATTAAATAAGAGGACTTCGGAATTGGCCGAAAGGGGCGCCTCAATATTCTTTAAATCCTTTTCAATCCCGGCAATATTATCGGTATAACTTTTTAGGGACCGAAGGGCTGCTAAAACCGTTGCTTCCGAGTTCTGGCTGTAGTTCCTCAGAGTTCCATCGACCGAACTATAGATCCCCGACCGCATAATTTGTAAAATCAACACGGTCATGGTTCCAAAAATCAGGGTAAAGACGGTTACATAGCGAATAAAATACGGAAAATTAGCCGATTGGGCTTTTTCTTTAACCTTGTTCATGTTTCAAAATGTATCCCACACTTCTAAGTGTCTGCAAATGTTCTGCAAAAACACTTCCTTTAAGTTTCTTCCGAATTTTGGAGACATAGACCTCTACAACCGAAATCGTGGTATCAGAATCAAAGCCCCAGATTCGGTCGAAGATTTGTGACTTGGGTAAGATGACATTTTGGTTCTGCAAGAAATAGACCAGAAGGTCAAATTCTTTCCCCAAAAGCTCGACCTCTTTCCCTGCCATTTTAGTGCTATTGGTATTGAGATCAACTTCAATATCCCCATAGACCAACTGATTCAAATGAAATTTCCCAGAGCGTTTGAGCAGGGCCTGAATCCGCATTTTCAACTCTTCCAAATAGAAGGGTTTGGTTAAATAATCATCGGCTCCCAGTTCAAAGCCTTGGCCCTTGTCCTCCAAACTTTCCTTGGCTGTCATGATTAAAACCGGGGTGGAAACTCCCTTCTCCCGCAATTCTTGAAGGACCTGAAAACCATCTTTTTCGGGCAGCATCAAATCCAAAAGAATCAAATCATAGATGCCAGACTCGGCTTCATAGAGACCTTCCTCACCATCAAAAACCTGCATCACATCTGCAAAATCATCCAAAAAATCAAAAACTGAATTGGACAAACTCAGGTCATCTTCGACCAACAAAATCTTAATCATCACTATTCCTCTATTCAAAAAGCCTGGGCCTGTTGCGACTCTCCAACCACCAACAGCACGTATGAATGGTCCGTTCGTCCTCAGTCCCCAGGCCTTTCCCTGTCTACTTTTTTTCTAGTTTACCAAGGTAAACTTAACTATTTCCTAATTCGCTTTTAGAGCAGCTAGAACCTGCTCCCGATCGCGTTCCATCAAGGCAACACGCGCCTCAATCTCATTCATTCCCATGATGATATTACGTTGCATAGATAGATCATCCAATTTTGGCTGGAAGAAATCTTTGTAGGCCTGCAACTGATCCTGACGATGGAAACTGTTAGCTGGGTAGATAATGTACTTGTCGAAGGACATATCACCCCCTAAGGCATCCACAATCCAGTCCCAATTTCGACCAGCCCAGTCCCAAGCTAGCGAACTCGCCTTAGCTTGCAACAAGAAGGCCCGGTACCAAGACATGGCCAAATCCTGTGGTTTAACAACCGATTTGTCCTGCCACTTAGATAGCAGCAACTGCAGGTGCTCCTCCTCTTGAGCATAGGATAAGGCTGCCGCTAGCTGGCGTTGGAAGGTTCCATCGGTTGCATTTTTGTACAAAGCCAGGTAGAGTTCTACCAACTCTGCTGACTCAGCCGACTTCATTTGATTGATCAACACTTGCGAGCGGATCGAAGCAGGTGTATCTTCCAAATGTTCTTGGTACTGTTCAAAAAGGGCTGCCACTTCTTCCACAACAGGGACATCCCCTGCTTCTACCAGTTGACCCAAGGCCACCTGGCGGACCAATTCATCCTGCTCCGCTTCACCAGCTTGTGGCACCACCCCCAAGGTTTGAACTACAGGACCAAAGAGTTGTGAAACTTTTTGGTCCAGAGCAGCCTGGGCCTCCTTATCTTGGTCCACAAAGCGGGCCAAGGCTCGGACGACATTGGCCCAAGCGGAGAGAACAATAAAGGCTTTCTCTTCTGGCCATTTTTTCATCAAAGCAACCAAGGAAGCATAAGAAATACGTCCAGCTTCTGCCAACAATTGTTGCTCCTGCACCAACTGCAGACGACTAATAGCATCTAGGTCTGCGATCTTCTCAACCAAGGAGGCTCCGATTAGACCTTGGTAGTCACAAATATAGTGGGCTGTATTGCCATCATTGAAGCGAAGGGCACCTGCCTCAGCATTGGCAGCCGCCAAGGCTGCATAGCCTGGGATGACCAAGCGTCCTGTCGTCATCATATCTGGCAACCCTTGCCAATTGCTGTTTAGAGGGATATGCCAGAGACGGCCCTTGTCTTCTCCTTGTCCTAAGAAGAATTGTTCCTGGGTCAACACTAGATCATCCCCCTCAAGCGCAACTGTAACCACTGGGTAACCTGGTTGCTCCAACCAAGACTCCATAAAGGCTCCAACTTCTTTCCCTGAAGCAGCTTCCAAGGCAGCCCAGAGATCCGCTCCAACTGTGTTTCCATATTGGTGTTTGCGGAAATAGTCTCCCAAGCCTTGAGAAAAGGCTTGATCGCCCAACCAGCGATGCAACATGTGCATAAGCCGGCTTCCCTTGGCATAAACAATGGCCGGATCAAAGAGGGTATTGACCTCATCTGGATGATTAACCTGCACATGGACCGACTGAACCCCATCGGTTGCATCTCGGCGAAGAGAAAGTGGAATTCCACTAGTCTGGAAATCTTCCAAAATGTTCCAACCTGGCTCTAAGTGATCCACGCTGACATATTCCATCATATTGGCGAAACTCTCATTCAACCAGAGGTCATCCCACCATTCCATGGTCACCAAGTTACCAAACCACTGGTGAGCTACTTCATGGGCAATCACCAAGGCCACTTGTTGACGGCTGTGGAAACTTGAATTGGCATCCACCAAGAGATAGACCTCCCGGTAGGTCACTAAGCCCCAGTTTTCCATAGCACCCGAAGAGAAATCCGGGAGGGCCAAATGTAGGGATTGGGGAATTGGGTAAGGGACATCGAAATAGTCTTCGTAGAAAGCAATCACACGCTTGGCAATATCCAAGGCAAATTCCAAGTTTCTTTCTGGATGAGCCTTGCTAGCATAAACACCAACCAAGGTACCCCGTTCTGTCCGATCGGTAATTCCTTGTAAATCTCCGATTCCAAAGGCCAAGAGATAGGTCGACATGCGTGGTGTCCGTTCAAAGGTCCAGACACCGGTTTGTGCCCCCTGACCTGGTACTTGTTCCGGCATATTGGACAGGGCAATTTCTCCCTCCACCTGGTCAAACCGCAAGGTTAAATCAAAGGTCGCCTTGGCTTCTGGTTCATCAATACATGGAAAGGCTTCCCGCGCAAAGTGACTTTCAAACTGCGTTGAAATAATTTCCTTATCCTGACCATCCAAGCGGTAATAAGATGGATAGATACCGGTCATCCGGTCATTAATTTTTCCACGATAGTTGACCACAACTGACACATCACCGGGCTCTAGACCAGCAGCTCTGACCAAGTCCTGCTCCTCTTCAACAACAAAGTCACAGTCCTGACCTGCAACAGCTAGGGAAACAATTTCCAACTCCTTCTGGTGCAAAGCCAACTCGCTGCCTGATAGATGCCCCTGGATGGTTACCTGACCCGAAAAAGTACGAGCCTTTCGATCTACCATTAGCTCCAAGCTGTAGTGTTCTGGTTGAAATCCTTGATACAAACGTTGCAATTCTGTCATATTCTCCCCTTTACTGAAAACGCAAGCCTTTAGGATAGTGATTTTTGACCATCCCTTGACTAATTTTGACATAACCAAGGCCATTTTTGCCACAGACTAAGTGGTACCAACCATTGGCCGGCGAACCGTGGGCTGGCAAACTCTGACCGGCGACATAGGCCGGAAACTCTTCTTCTGGCAATTCATACTTGTGATGCGACTGACTGGGCTTCAAAGCCATCCCCAAGGCAAAACTAGGTTCAAACCGTTTTTTCTTGAAGGTCCCCAGATGCAAGCCATTGCGGGCAATTCGGATTTTGTCCAAAGCCGGCAAACCTGTCGGGAGCAGGTAGAGCTCCTCGCCAAAAGTCTGCAAGACTCCTGGCAAAGCCTCCTGCAAGTGTTCTTGTTCAAAGACTTGCCAGAGTTTTTTCTGCTCCGCACTAAGGTTGCTGCGCGGAGCTTTCTTTTTGGGAACCTTGTTGGCACCCTGGTAGTGCAGACGAGCGACAAACTGGCCCTCTCCCTTAAAATGATGGGGATACATCCGGGCTGTCTGACTCTGATCCAAACCGGCAACCATACCATTTTTCAGGGGAACCTGCTCCAAATCAAATACATATTCCGTCAATAACCAATCCACAATCGCTTCATTTTCTTCTGGAGCCCAGGTACAGGTCGAGTAGACCAAACGACCACCCGGAGCCAACATGGTCACAGCCGCCTCCAAAATCTCCCGTTGCAGGCTGGCACACTGGCTTGGATAAGCCGGAGTCCAATAATCCATAGCTTCCGGTTGTTTCCGAAACATACCTTCACCGGAACAGGGAGCATCCAAGACAATCACATCAAAGAAGCCTTGAAAAACCTTGCTGAGCGTAGCCGCATCGGTATTGGTCACTACTGCATTACGGGCCCCAAAGCGCTCTAGATTTTCAACCAAAATTTTAGCCCTTTTGGGATGAATTTCATTAGCGACTAGTAACCCCTGATTGTTCAAGTAGGACAAAATATGAGTCGATTTGCCACCCGGGGCCGCGGCCAAATCCAAGACCTTCATGCCTGGCTCAATCCCTGCGGCATCCACCACCATTTGGGCAGCGGGCTCCTGGGAATAAACCTGGCCGGTCACATGTTGTAAGGATTTACCAGAAACCTTCCCATAATAAGACCAGGGTAGCCCCGGAATCGGCTGGGCAGTTTCTGGGAGCTGGATGGCCTCTTTTAAAGGGTTGACCCGGAAAGCCGAAACCGCTTCCTCCTCAAAACTTGCCAGAAAGGCAGAACTTTCCGATCCCAAGATTGCTTGATATTTCTCTTTAAATCCTGCCGGAAAAGGCATGACTGCCACCTCCTCTTATTTTTTCCAAAAAATAATCTTCTAAATGGGCGGGAATTAGGAAAACGGGCTGCTTGCCCTGAAAACGAAGGGCTTGCCCTTGAGCTTCGAGGAAGCGATACCCCAAGGCTGGAGCTAGCACATAGGCTGCCGCATAATCCCAGGGTTGGAGGTAGGAGGCATAAGTCAACAGCTTGCCCTGCAAGACCTTGAGAAAACTAATGCCGGCACTTCCATAAACCCGGACTCCCAGGCTATCCCGGGCAATATCAGCCAGGCCAAAGGTGTTATCCCGCAACATGGCAGTATTGCCCGAAACCAGCGACCGCTCTACCTGCACACAGGCTGCCGGCGCTGCAAAAGCCTTACCATTACAGGTAACCGGCAGTACCCCACCACCAGCTAAAAGAACTCGGCCCATCACATCATAGATAAAGGCAAAACCGGGCTGGCCATCCCGAAAAAAAGCCAGCATAATTGCAAAATTTTCACGCTGGGCAACCAGATTATTGGTTCCATCAATTGGATCCAAAATCCAGACTGCTCCTGACCGGGCATCTGGCTGATCGGTCAGCTCCTCCGCCAAAAAGGTATCCTCTGGAAAAACCTGACTGAGTTTACTGACTAAAAAATCTTGCACCCGATAATCCAGGTTGGTGACCAAGTCCGTCGGATCCTGCTTGCAACTGACCTCTAAGGGTTGCTCCAAGGCTTCACGAAGCATGATCCCAGCCTCTTCCAGCAAATCCAAGGCCAGCTTGTATCTGGACTTAAAGTCGAACTCTGCCATTCCCGCGCTCCTTCGCTGCCTGCCAGGCCCGGTACAAGGAATAACCACTGGCCGCCTCAAATTCACGCCCCAGGGTCTTTTCAGCTGCCTTGCCAGGAACAACTTGTTTAAATTTCTGATAAGCCGCTAACAGGTCCTGGGCCTCAACCCCACCTTCATAGGCTTCTTCCACGCGATTGAAAAAAGAGAGCACTGAAGCTAATTCTTCAGTACTCCAACTTTCATCAAACGGATAACTATACTGATTCCTCATATCGATCCATCTCCGCTCTTAAGGTTGCATTTTTTAATTCTTGCTTCCGATAGCCCCTCGGTAAGAAAGCCCGAATCTCATCCTCATTAAAACCAACTTGCAGACGCTTGGAATCGAGGATGATAGGACGACGTAAAAGACTAGGGTTCTGCTCAATCAAACTCAATAGTTGTGAAATGGGCAGCTCCTCCAAATCCACATTTAATTTTTGAAAAATCTTCGAACGAGTTGAAATGATATCATCCGTTCCATTTTCAGTTAAAGACAAAATTTGACGCAATTCCTCCGCACTGAGGGGACTGGTCATAATATTATGTTCCTGAAACGGCACTTCGTGCTTACTCAACCAAGCACGGGCCTTCCGACAGCTGGTACAGCTGGGAGATAAGAATAAAGTAATCATCGTAAGATTCGCTTTCCAACCTACATACTATGTCTATTTTATCAAAAACGGAAAGGGATTCCTAGTCTTTTTTGAAAAGGTACCCAAAAAGCTCCACTCCTTTAGGATTTGGCAATAAAATCGAGCTCCATTAGCTCTATCCCTCGAGTTTCCACAACATCCATCGCCAAGGGAAAATCCAAAATTTCCTGTGGCTCCCAGCGAAGGGTTACCTGGTCATGGTCAAAGCCCTTCTTACCCCCCAAGAGATCTTCCTCTTTTTGGTCCGAAAAGATTTCGATCTGGTACCAATCTGTCGGCGACTGCTGGTCAAAGCTCAAATAAAAGGCATGAGGCCCCCCTTCAGCAAATACGTACTCCTGAATCAAACGATTCAAGCGATCCATTGCTTGACTATCGGGTTGCTCTGCTTGAAACAAGGACAGCCGTAAGCCGGAACCTGCTTGAGGCAGCTCTTTACTCAACTTCTCAAGCAAAATCAGCCCCTCCAAGCGAATATAGGCCTGCTCACGAATATAGGCCTGAACCTGGTCTTTATAATCTTTGTAGGTATCGGAGTTCAAAAACTGGAGATAGGCCTGATTGGAACTAAAAATCTCCAAGACCAGATACAGATCTCCCTGCTCTGGACTCTGAAAACCATAAAAACTGACCAGATCCTCACCCAGTTCTTTAGAAGCCTGGGCTAGATCCGCCAGGCAGCCTAGAAATTCCTCCCTTTGTTCGGGATGAATGGAAATACGAAATAGATTGATCACAGGTTTCATTTAGTCACGCTCCTTCCAGTCTTGAGCACGGTTTTTATCATCTTCTAATTGTTCAATCAGAGCTTGCACACTCGAGAATTTCACCATATCCCGTAAGCGTGCCAACCAATCAATCTTCAGACGATGACCATAGATATCCGCCGCGAAATCAAAGATATTGACTTCAAAGCGCAATTCATCCCCTTCAAAGGTTACATTTTTCCCAACCGAGGCCATTCCGCGATAGACCCGATTCCCCTCATGAACGTCCACGACATAGACGCCATCTGCCGGCATGTGCAGCCGATCCAGAGGAGCCAGATTGGCTGTCGGATAACCAATCGTCCGACCACGCGCATCCCCGTGCACCACAATTCCACAAGTCTGATAAGGTCGCCCTAGTAGTTGACTCACTTCTTCCACCTGTCCCTGGGCCAAGGCAGCTCGAATCCGTGTGGAGCTGACTTTTTTTCCGTCCAAATCATAAGAAGGAACAATTTCCACCTGACCTGGGAAGGATGAGGCTAAGAGCTGGGCTCCCTGCCGGTCACAGCCAAAATGGTAATCAAAACCAACCACCAACTTCTGAGCCTTGAGACTAGCCACATAGGTGTCCAAAAATTCTTGCCCCGTCAAACTACCAAATTCACTGGTAAAATCCTGCAAATACAAGAGGTCCACACCGGCCTGCTCCAACAATTCCTCCCGCAATTCGGAACTCGACAAATGCAGGAGCAAGTCTGGTCGAAATCGACTAAAGGCCAACTGCGGAGATTCCGGAAAGGTCAGCAGGGCCACCTGTAATCCTGACTGGTCTGCTAACTGACGGGCCCGTTGAAAGAGCTGCTGATGTCCTTTATGGATTCCATCGAAATAACCGAGCACCAAAATGGTCGACTCCTTCTGTTCAATATCACGCCAGTCTTGAATGACTTGTTTTTTCATGCCTACTCCTTTCCTAGACAAAAACCTTGCTGGGCTTCCAAAGGTCTCCCTTTCGTTCCAGAACCGCATACAACTGCCCCTGGTAAAGGGCTGCCATCCGCTCTTCTGAATTGGTAGCCTGGATCCAACGACCATACCGTAATTCCTCAGCCTCTGCTGAACTTAGGTCATAGCTGGGCAGACTGGAAATTCCGAACTCCAAAGGTAAGCAAAAACTTTCCTGCCCCTCTGCCACCAGTTTTTCCAACTCTTCCAAGCTATAAGCTTCCGCCAGACTTAGACCAGCTGACTGGGTACGTACCAATCGAGACATGTGGCTGGCCAAGCCCAACTTTTGACCCAAGTCGACCGCCAAGGTTCGAACATAGGTCCCCTTGGAACAAACAACCCGAAAGTCAAAGCGGAGCAAGCCATCCTCCCAACGGAACTCTGACTGACGGGAAAATTCTTGAATGGTCACTTGGCGGACCGGACGCTGGACTTCTTCACCAGCCCGAGCATATTCATAGAGTTTCCGACCATTGACCTTGACGGCTGAATACATGGGCGGAATCTGTTGGATTTCCCCCTGAAAACTGGCCATCAACTGGTCAACGACTTCTGGAGTCAGATCCCGAGGAACCTCTGATTCTGCAATCCTTTCGCCCCAGGCATCCTCTGTGGTCGTTGCATAACCCAAAGTAATCTCACCTTCGTAGACCTTGCCCCCATCTTGCATATATTCAATCAAACGGGTTGCCTTGCCGACAGCTATCGGGAGAACTCCTGTAACCTGAGGATCTAGGGTTCCACCATGCCCAACCTTTTTGGTTTTCAAGAGGCGACGCAAGCGGCCAACAACATCATGGCTGGTCATCCCAGCTGCCTTATTAACAGCAATAATTCCTTCCACGCTTCTCTCCTATCGTTTTTCAATGGGAGCCAAGGCTGCCAAAACTTTTTTCACGCCCATGTCTGGGAAAGAAATTTTCAACTCCTGGGCATCTCCAGAACCTGATACCGCTAGGACTGTTCCCAGTCCCCATTTGCGGTGGGAAACCTGATCTCCAATTTCCCAAACTTCTCCGGTTGCTTTCGAAGCAAGAGCCACCATCCCTGCCGTCTTGGGTTGAACCGCTTGTTTCCGCAAGCGTAGGGCTTCCTCCAAGCTCATTCCTTGACCAAACTTTTGCCCAGCTTGATTGGTATAGGAAACTGCAAAGCTAGTATTAGCGGGCTTGGCCAAGCCTTGGTAGTCCAAAAGCTCCGCTGAAATCTCATTCAAGAAACGACTGGGTTTGTTATAGCTGGTCCGCCCATAGAGCAGGCGAGAATTGGCGTTGGTCAAAAACAGCCGCTCCTCAGCTCGGGTAATCCCTACATAGGCCAAACGACGCTCCTCTTCTAGTTCATCTGGTTCCTGACTGGCCCTAGAAAGCGGGAAGACATTTTCTTCCATCCCAATCAGAAAGACATAGGGAAACTCCAAGCCCTTGGCTGCATGGAGGGTCATCAAGGTTACCTCGGCTGCTTCCACTTCTCCCTCATCAGTCTCGGAGCTGAGCGCCAAATCAATCAAGAAACGACCCAAGCGGTCCAAACCAGTTTCGCCCTCTTCAGCCTCTCCTTCATCAAAGGACTGGGTCACTGAGAGAAACTCCTGGATATTCTCCAAGCGTGACTGGGCTTCAACTGTCCGCTGGACCTCTAGGTTTTGACGGTAGCCTGACTCATCCAAAAGGGCATTGACCAATTCCGTCACGCTCAAGTTATCAACCTGTTGACGCAGGCGATTCATCATAGCCGCAAAGTCTTCCAAAGCTTGGGCGGCCTTACCCTTAATCGGAGATAGGATCAATTCGCCACTAGCTTCAAATAAAGACAAGCCCTGAAGCTGAGCAAACTCTCGCAATTTTGTCAGGGTTCCTGGACCCACCCCGCGCTTGGGTTCATTGATGATCCGCTCAAAACTAATATTATCCTTGTGATTGGCCAATAGGTTTAAATAAGCCACCAAATCTCGGATTTCCTTCCGGCTGTAGAACTTGGTTCCGCCAACCATGGTATAGGGAATAGCTGACTTCATTAAGGCTTCCTCAATAGTCCGGGATTGGGCATTGGTACGGTAGAGAACAGCCATGTTCTTATAATTTTTCCCTTCTTCTAGGACCAGCTGGCGAATGCTTTTAGCAACAAAGAGAGCTTCTTCTTGCTCATTGGTGGCCCGGTAATAGACTAGGGATTGTCCCTCGGGATTTTGGGTCCAGAGTTTTTTCGGACGGCGGTTTTTATTATGCACAATCACTTCATTGGCTGCCTGCAAAATCTTCTTGGTCGAGCGGTAGTTCTCTTCTAAAAGAACAACCTTGGCTGCCTTGTAGTCGCGTTCAAAATCCAAGATATTTTGCATATCTGCACCCCGCCAACCATAGATGGACTGGTCAGCATCCCCCACTACACAGATATTCTGGAAACGAGAGGCTAACAGTTTAACCAATTGGTATTGAGCCTGGTTGGTATCCTGGTACTCATCCACATGAATATATTGAAACTTTTGTTGATAGTAGGTTAAAACATCTGGATTTTGATCAAATAACCGAAGCGTCATCAGAATCAAATCATCAAAGTCCATAGCCTCTGACTGGCGCAACTCCTGCTGATAGGCCTTGTAACATCTGG
Source organism: Streptococcus danieliae (assembly GCF_025447695.1). NCBI lineage: Bacteria > Bacillati > Bacillota > Bacilli > Lactobacillales > Streptococcaceae > Streptococcus > Streptococcus danieliae. Next base: position 16,349 of record NZ_JAOBSU010000027.1, read on the forward strand.
CTACAACCTGACTGTACATATCACTAGCCTGAGCTTCATAAGCTCGATCATCCAAAAGATCATTCTTGGCATTGGAGATGGTTCCCAAAACCGCTCGCTCACTCCACTTTTGCGGATCCAGGTTAAGTTCCTTGAGAATCCGCTTCATAAGCGTCCGTTGCTCCCCAGGATCGACAATGGTAAAGTTACGGTTATAACCAATCCGATCGGCATCGCGCCGTAAAATGCGGACACACATGGAGTGGAAGGTTGAAATTAGGGTATCCTGGGTTGCAGGATTCAAGGCATAGGCCCGCTCCTTCATTTCCCGTGCCGCCTTATTGGTAAAGGTGATCGCGAGAATATTCCAGGGGTTGACCATCTTTTCATCAATTAAATAGGCAATTCGGTGGGTCAAAACTCGGGTTTTACCAGAACCAGCCCCGGCCATAATCAACAAGGGTCCCTCCGTCGTTTGGACAGCCTCGGCCTGGCGCTCATTCATACCCGTTAATAGTGGATTCATGTCATCTCCTTGTAGTTGTGAAAATATCTTTCCCTATTATAACATTTGCCGTCCTTAACCTTCAATCGCCGTCATTGAATTTCCGAGACCCTTTTGTTAAACTTTTTGAAAA
>NZ_JAOBSU010000028.1:0-16706 GCF_025447695.1 Streptococcus danieliae
ACGGCATAGATGCCTTGATGAGCTAGTGTATAGGTATAGTCCTTGAAGAAATCATCCAGATTAGCATAGTGCATATAAGTCCCGCCCTCGTTTGCCGGACGCCAGGAACCGGTCGTCACCACAACTCCCGATGGCCGTGTCTGAGCACCACCACTCATGCCTGACCAGTTATTGTCCATCTTGGCCACATTGGAATTTCCCCAGTTACTTTCAAGCCATAGCTGGCAGATAACCCCTGAAATCAACAAATCGTTCTTACGGCAATATTCAACAATCTTAGACAGATTTTCCTTAGATAGAGTCTTACCCGCGTACTTGATTTCCGAACCAGTGTAGCCTGTTTTGGTGGTCGCTTGTTTGGCAGCAGTCCCTTTTTTGGGATCATCAACCGTCTTGGAGGTGGTACCGATGGGCATGGTCGCATTGTAGATGTCTGTCTTATCTACAGTCCGACTAATCCCCGCAACATTCTTCCCATAATTCAACAAGATGTCACTACGACGTTTACCGACCCCCTGAATGTCCTTGCCGTTATTGGCTTTGTAGATGTTAAGCACAAAGGCGTCAAGACTAGAATCTGCTTTCAACTTAGTCACAAATTCAATCTCTGCATCAAACTTATTGGCAATAGATAAGAGACGCTTGAGACCAGTATCTTCACCTTCCCATTCCAAGGTGCGCTTCTGATCCTTGACCTCGTTGATCCCGATTTTAATGGCATTATTCTCCACCATCTCCCAGAGATTCATATACTCAATGAAACTCATGGTCTTGTCAGATTTAAAGGCTCCGCAATACTCATTTAAAAGTTCCATGGACAAGTATTCGCTGGTACACTCAATAATATGCTCTGTCTCCTTGACTTGCATGACATTGAAAAGATAGGTCCGCCCCTTATAGTGAAAGGAAACAAAGGACCGCTCATTCAATACATTGTAGGTCTTAGAAATCATGGTGTCATATTGAAGCGCCTTTTTAAAAACCGAAAAGGTAAAGGTCGAGGTCGCATGCTGAAGACTTCGATGCCACTGGTCGTTAAAAAAATTCAAGGTTTGCGTTTTTGTGTTGTCCACAAAAGCAACCTTTTTCAAATTCGCATCATGAATTGTTAATAACAAGTTACAACCACCTTTCCCTATATCTAATAGTCACACGAGGCATCCTCTTAGTCCATTTTGAAGCAAAAAATTGAAGTTCAGATTCCCCTGGCGGGAGACGAATAAAACCAGCACCATCAATTAAAAGATTGGCATTCATCACTCCGTCAACCTGGATCGTATCATCTTCCGAATTGATGACGACCTTGGACTGTTTCCCAAAAGGATTGGTCGGCTTATCCGTGAACTTCTTGCCGAAATCCATTCGAAAATACAATTCATCTAGGTACATATGAGTTGGCCATTCACTACCTGGATAGCCACCCCAAACAACATGAATCTTAGCCGCTTTCTTCCCTCTGATGTTGGGAACAGTTACCCGGAAATGAGAACCAAACCAATAAACGTCAACCTGGTCATCTTTCCGGTTCAAATCTGACCAACCACGGTCCCTATTGAAGGGATTCTCCTCGTTCTTATGGCTGGGCTTAAATTTCCATTGTTTCAAAAATTCAAAGCCACCCTTACCGTCTGTGGCAAAGAAATTGTACTCGGTCTCAAAATCACCCCCTCGCTTGATGGTCTCTACTCCATAAAGGAAGGCGCCGCTTTCGTCTGAGACAATGACCTTGAGAAAGCCACGCTGATTCACGCGCCCACACCAAAAAATCTGACGCCACCAAATATACTCGCTCGTGGTTCGTTCACTACCTGGAATAACCCAGGTCAATCCCGCAGAACTGGCTCTCTGGTTTTGGCCGACCTCTCCGAGAGAGTTCAGAGCTAAGTGATTCCTTCCCCAAACATTCTCAACCTTGAGACTGGCATTTTGCACGTCGCTATTGTCATTTCTAACGGCCACGTTCTTTTGGGCCAGATTAGGCCCGCTTGCTTGAGTATGTCCACTAGACTGACTAGATAGAGCTAGCCTTGGAAGACTGTAGTTAGAAGTACGAACGGTCAACCGATTGGGCGAATAGCCACCTTGACCAGTTAGCCAACCAGAGACAGAAATCGTTTTAGCACCATTCCCGTCATGAGTCACCGAGATAGTTTTTTCAATCAAAAGAATACTGGAGTTTTTTGTCAACATTTGTGGCCGCCCTGAATAAGTAAAGGTTTGGCCACTAACTGTAACGGAAGCATTGATGTCGTATAAAGCAAAGGTCCAACCCTGATTTAAGAGATGGGCGCTGACCTTCACTTGGCTGGTTCGAGAGCTGATGTTCTGACTAAGGGTTTCAAGAGTGATCCGCAACCGATAGCCACGATCGTTATTCGAAGTGAACTCCATCCGAGCTACTCCGCCCGTGGAACCTCCGTAAGAAGAGGAAGGTAGAGACACACTGTTGAAAAGCCGACCAGCTTTGAAATCAAGCAGAGGTTCCGAAGGTCGAACATAGGCATCCGCATCGACCTTTGATTCATCACCCAAAGCGCTGATACCCTCACGATTAACAAAGGCTAAATAGCCATTCGATTCTTCATGTTCCACTTCGATAATTGGAAAGGCGTCAACTGTCCCCTGATTGTCAACGGTATAGATGATTCGGTCACTTTCTACACGGTGGGTGGTGACCTCCTTATAAGCATAAGAGTGGGCCACCCCATCCGGAATAAAAAAGGACATGGAACCCTCTGACCATCGGCCATGAGTTTCGACAATCTGAATCTCCCCTGTAATGAGGGCCATGTAATACTTATCCGGTTCATCAGAAAAAACCAAGCGCTTGGGCTCCTTGGTATAAAAAATACCTGCGAGCTTGTGTTTGGTCTCATTTTTATTCTTGCCCCAAATGGCAAATTCAACTTGAATGGTTTTACCTCGGTTGATAACACGCTCAAAAGCCTCCCCAAGAAAAATAGAATTATTGGTTTGGATATCCCGAGGATTTCCGATATCTCTTCGAATGTCTTTTATGATGATTAGGTCAGACAAATTGATATCATCATAGCTGATTTGAACTTCACTCAAAATTTACCTCCCCTTTCATTCGTGATTGCATTCGACTATTGCGATCTAGTCTTTCTTGGATAACTCGACCAACTTTTTCAGTATTGAAATAAACATTTCCAGCACCTTGACTGATTTCCGGATTTGTTCGATTGATTTTCAACTCAAAGAGAATCTGCTTCAGGACTTGAAGAACTGCGTCATTTTCCTGTTGAGGTTTGCTTGTCTTAAACTCCCTAAAAATAAAGGAATTATCTGGGAATCCAATACCATCTTTATATCCCGGAACTCCCTTAGCCTGCATTAAATCACGCGTTCTGTTCGCTGGAAGAACCTTAGTTCCTCGCGGAAGATCTAAAAGAACATTTCGACCTTCAGGGATAAAAGATTTACCAGAAGGGAGTTGAATTAACTCTTTGTAGAGCGGACCTTTTTGGTCATTGACCATAGCTAAGCCGCCAGGGTGGAAGTTAGTACCTTTTTCATTTCTTGAGAAATTACCAACCCGATTGGCAGTGATTGTAACCACGACGTTTCGTTCGATTAAATTCAACTGCCCTTGAACTGCCTGGGCGACCAGTGAAGCATGGTCATTAGCTTTAATATCTGAAGGATTTTTCTGTTTAACAGAGTTCACTGCCTTGTTTGCATCTCGAACTGGTCCTATAGTCTTATTGTCCGCTTTCACATCTGACGGTTTATTCTGCTTAACACTATTAACGCTATCTTGCGCTTTCGAAACACCGTCTCCCGTTTGGTCTACGGACAACAACGGAATAGGCGGTACAATATTTAAACCAGCTAACATACCAACAGTGGTTTTAGCACTCTCAACCCCTCCACTTGTTTCATCCTGAGCTGTCAAGGTTTTTGGATCTGGGATAACTGCGTTCCAAGCTTGTAGAGCGCCATCTCCAAGGGCTAACACTTCAGATAGATTGGTCATATCCCCTGTTAGATTTTTAGGATTTGTCGTCAACAAATCCCAACCCATCAAATTAGCTGTTGAATTCGCAATGACATTCCGAACATTTTCATCATCTGCAATCAGTTTTTTCTGTTCAGGGGTTAAGGCATTCCAATTCTCAAGCATTTTCTGGGCATTTTCGGCGTTACCGATCACCTCATCATTTTTGAGAATTAACTCTTTCATTTCAGCCGGAATTTGATTCCAAGCCTCAAGGTTCTTCTTAGAATCGAAAATAGCCTGCAAACCTTTCTTGCCGTCTAACACCAACTCTTTCTCTTCCAGGGTCATAGAATCCCAACGGCCGCTTTCAGCCAAAGCTTCTGCAATTGTAACCCGTGCATTCGTTTCCAAATCGGCGTTTTTAGCAATAAACATCAACTGCTCCCAACTCTCTTGGGATTGGGTTGCTTCATTTATCGCTTCTTTGACATTGGATTTAATTTCAAATCTACCGGTTTTTTCATCAAGTGTCCCTACCAAAGCTGACCATGCATCATTAGCTTCTTTAGTTTCCTTGGTCATATCAGCCGTGTACTTAGCTAACATCCCAGTTGATTGACCGCCTGCCTTTGCTGCTTCTTGGGCTTTTTTGCCGATATCATCAAAGGACATACCGTATTCTTCTAAAACTTTTTTAGCTTCTTCCCAATAATTCCAATTTTGACCAGTCCGCTCCTTCGCCAACCGATCCATACGTTTCATTGCTTCAACATATTTCGTTCCAAGATTTTCCATTGTAGCCTGATGTTCTGACTCCAAACGTTTCATCTTGGCATTGTACTCCTCTTTATCTAACATCCCAGATTCATACAATGTTTTTAGCTCGTCCTTACTTTCTTTAAAAATACGATTTTCTTCATCCATCGCTTTTTTCAAAGATTTTGTGGTCTCTTTGAGTTGAGTTTCATTAAGCTGATTGATTTCGCCATTCAAAGCTTTCATAACCGCAGTTTGTTGCTTATTACTCAACTTCATCAACTCAAGCTTAGTTCTCGTTATCTCCCGCTGGTTATTTAAAATGATATCTTTCTCTTCTTGACTGAAAGAAGAGGCATCACCTTTGTGGCGTTCGTAGATTTCGTTAATCTGATTCACCATTGAATCGGTATTTTCCACCATAAGCTGATTTTTAGCTTTAGCTTTTTGGATTTGTTCGTCAGACAAACCCCATTTTTTCCCAAGCTCCTCTAGTCTCTGATTTGCATTTTTAGAAGTCTGTTCAATCTCATCTCGTAAACTCTTGAACGCTTCTTTGACTTTATCGACGTCGACAGATTTTGAAGTAAAGTCTACAATTGCAGATTTTGCTTCATCAACTTTAACTTTGAAATCCTGCAACTCTTTTCGTTGCGCATTATCCAAAGCTGTTCCAAACTCCTCTGCTCTTTGACGCGCCCTATCTTTTTCAGCAGCCAAAAGAGCAACTCCGCCTGCAAGTAAAGCTGTTGTACCAACAAGAAGTCCAATAGGATTTGATAATGCGCCAACTGCACCACCTAGCTCCGTTGCTGAACTTGCTGCGCCAGCCATACCAGATGCTCCTGATGCAACCTCAGCAGCTTTTCCCAGATTTTTAAAAGAACCAATACCCTTTCCGATCCCGCCAGTCAGTTTTCCGAATCCGCTAATCAACGTACTAATTCCGCCACCGGCGCGACCAACGAATGAAAGGAATGGGCCTGCTACTGCAATAAGTCCACCCCACTTAACGATATTTTGTTGTTGCTCTCTACTCAAAGACGAGAAATTTTTGGCCAACTCAGAAGCCCATTTGATAAAAGGTTTCCCAGCCTCAAGGCTATCCTTGATTGCATCTAGCAGTGGACCTCCAAACTCAATCGCCAAATCAGTAACTTGGTTCTTGAGCATTTGGACTTTCGATTCAGTTGTCTCGTAACGTTGAGCAGCTTCTTCTGAAAGAGCTGTGTTTTCACTCCAGGCCTCGTTTGCTAACTTGGTAGCATCTTCTACTGTTCCAAAGGCCAACCCCAAAGCTTTCAACATATTGGACTGCCGAACACCAGACATTCCCAAATCTTCCAAGATTGCAGTTGAACTAAACCCTTGTTTATCCATTTCCTGCAAGCCAGATATGAAAGCTTTCAAAGCATCCATTGGTTTTTCTTTCCACGCTGCAGTAAATTCTTCTGCTGACATACCAGCTACTGTTGCAAACTTCTGAACATCTTCGCTTGCTGTATCGACTGCTTTTCCAATCGTTGCTAAAGTTTGAGACATAGCTGTACCTCCAGCTTCCGCCTCAATACCAACCGAACTCATGGCCGTAGCTAAAGCAAGAATCTCTTGGTTGGTAAGTCCAGCCATAGTACCCGCTGATGCTAAACGAGTAGACATGTTAACAATATCCGCTTCTGTTGTCGCAAAATTATTCCCGAGAGCAACAACTGCTGAACCAAATCTGGAGTAGTCATCTGCAGTCATACCTGTGATATTGGCCAACTTAGCAATAGCAGCAGCCGCATCTGTCGCTGAAAGGTTCGTAGATTCTCCGAGGTCAATCATGGTTTTAGAGAAGGATAAGATATCTTCTTTCTTAATTCCCAATTGACCCGCTGCTTCCGCGACATTGGCGATTTCTACCGCACTAGCTGGCATGGTCTTAGACATTTCCCGAATTCCGCTGGAAAGCTTTTCGAAATCCTGGGCAGTCCCATCAACTGTTTTCTTCACTCCCGCAAAAGCAGATTCATAGTCCATAGCAGCTTTTATAGCAATACCAGCTCCAGCTACAATTGGAGCAGTGACGCCTTTAGTGAGACCATCACCAATTGAACTGATTTTTCCGCTGACAGATTTCATCTTCTGACCGAAACTTTCAATTTTAGCCCCTGCTTCTTCCAAACGTAAGCCGATAGTCCGTGGGAGCTGAAGTTTATCCATTTCCGCGTTGACTAGTTTTAACTGCCCTTCCATCGCCTTGAGTTTAGCAGTCTCATTTCCAATTTGGGCTGCTATGGCGTCTTTACGTGTTTGGCTTTTTTTAGGATCGTTGTATGCATCTTGAAGTTGCTTGATACGCTGTTTCTGAGCTTCGATTTGATTTCCAAGAGCTTTATGTTTCTGACCTAATAAATCCAAGCTTTTTCCAGACGACTTCATGATGTTGTCTAATGCTCGGACCTCAGAGCCAAAAAATCTGATAGCACTCCGAGTACTACTTGCTCCTTTACCAAATTTAGTAGTATCTAAACCCAGCTCAATAAACATTTCGCCAATCGGCGCTCTTGCCATTTGTTTTCCTCCTTTCTACATGAAAAATTCTGAAAAGTCTTCGATTTCTTCTTCTTTTCTTTTTTCAGCGTTGTCCAGGATTGCCATCAAGTCTTCCCAAGATGTGCTCATCACATCTTCAAGACTCATAGACAGTCCTGAACCAACCACATTTTTAATGAAGGTATAAAACTGGTCTAGCGCCTCGCTGGCACTTACTTTTTTCCCTCTTCATCGTCTGAACCACCACCTACTAAGTGCTCGTAAACTTTCAAGTAGATTTCATAGATTTGTCTATAATCCGTGTAGTCGAGCAATTCATCAACTGTCACATCTTCGAATAAACCAACAATAAACTCCAATTCGAGGTCAAAAACCTCTACAGCGTCAACCTCCTCGGACTCAGTCTTCTTACGTAAAACCAAAAAATCACGGTAATCCCGAGCTGTGATTTCTTTAGACCGACGTACTTCCTCTTCTCCATATTTGTTCTTAATGGTAATTTTTAGTTTAGACATGATTTCTCCTCTTTAAATAAAAATAAAAAGGGAGGATTAACCACCCTATATTACGCAGCATTAACCATTTTAAGTTCTGCTTTAATTGCGTTTAATTCCTGTTCGTCATTCCCCAAATGCTTAATCACATAGAGACCCTCTGTATTTGCGTCAGTTGAAGCAATAGCAGAAAACTTGAGAGAGTCAGCAGTCAATTCTTCTTGACTATCTTTCTCCGTTTCGAACTCCACTGATTCTCGAGAGAATTGACCGTTGTAGCAACCAATAAAAGCAGGCGTACCATCCGCGATACTTGACTCCATCAAAATTGAACAGTAAGGCGCAACTGTGTCAGCACCGATTTTAATAGTATTACCATTGATTTTTTGACCCAGAATAATCGCTTCAACCTTGTAGGGCAAATCAATAATTCCAAATTCAACTTGAAGGTCACCGACTCCCCGATTTGCTACATAATAAGCAATATTTGAACCATATGTTTTGACCGGTTCTGATGAAAGTCCTGAAATGTTAGCCGTTTGAGTTGCCCCTTTTCCTGGTTTACCTTCAATCACGAACAAATTTTTATCTAATACTGGCTGTGCCCCGTCATGAACACGGATAAATAATCGTTTAAATCCCTTCATTTCTTTTCCTCACTTTAATAATTTTCGTATAATACGCCACGGCCTGAGTAGGTTCGGGCATCTGCATAGCGTTTAATATCTGGAATCCACTCATCCAATCCGCCGCTCATTTGATGAAAACCTTTTTCAAGCAACACCCTTTCTACAACGGCTTGGAGTCCTTTGGCTTCCTTACGATCAATGCTTTCTACATTAACCTGATACATGAATTTCTTTGTTAGATAGATGTCTGAACCTGCATTGGATTGCATAGGTGGACCTATAGGAATCAAGATGATACTCGGTTCTGTCTCATCTAATTCTTCCGGACGGGTGTAGGATTTAATTAAAACTCCTTCTAGCTCCGGTTCTGCAAGCAATGCCTCATACAGTTCCTCTAACTGATCTCTGATTTCCATTTAGAAAATCTCCTTAATAACTTTTGCCTGAACTGACTTTGCAAAGGTTACTTTCTTGGTTTCTGCTAGTTTACGAATAGCTCCAAATCCGCGTGGATTTGATTTACCAGCGTAACCAAATTCAGAAAGGTGAACTAACGGCGCACGAGACGCATCGCCGAATCCGATTTTGATAGAAGGTACTCCTGACGCACTTGAGATTCCACCGTGATCTACTGCTGCAGTATTTTGCCCAGTCATCTGGAAACCACTGATCACACCACGGAGTTCTTCAGTCACTTCCTGTGCTTCCTCTTTTAAAATCGAATTCACCACCCGTTTGATTTTTGCATCACCAAGACGGCGTTCAATCTCTGCCAAGATTTTTTCTTGACCTACTAAACGCGCACTACCGCTCATTTTGCGGACCTCCAATCACAATCACTAATACATTCCGGTCATCATAGTCTGGTCGAATTCCTACAATCTTCCAGAACCTCCCTTTTTCCCGTTTGTCCTCAATGACAATCAGGTCTTTTGTGCTGGGTTGATAAGCATCCAGAGGATCCCGAATCCGTATAGTCGTCCTAGCAGTCATTTTGACATTAGTAGCTAGTTCAATATCTTTCATAGATGGAGGAGAAACTTTCGCAAAAGCAAAGTACACTTCTTCATTTATTGTCCCCCTACCATCTAACCCTGGCTTGATTTTACTAGTATAAAATCGAACCGGTGTCACCAATTCCCCGTTGGTTAGCTCTGGTTTGCGATAGTTAAAATGGGGCTTATCATTCCTGTACAGCATTAGCCACAATCCCTGGAAGTTTTTCTAGGAGCTCCTTGGCCCGCTCTTCGCTAGCTGTAAAAACTTCACCGGAGAAGCGCATCTTATTCTCCTCCAGATCAAAGAAATCAGCCAAAGCCTCAAGTTGTTGTTCTTTCTTCTTTGTTGCCACTATCTGTGTCTCCTTTCTGTTCGCTGTCGTCCTCCGGAACATAATGAGCGATCGATAGACCTAAAATATCAGCCTGAAAATTCTCCCAGAAAAATTCAACCTGGTCATGGTAGACATAGCGAGAGCGCTCAATAATCAGTTCCTTAAATTCAACATTCTCTAAATCAGTAATTCCAGTTAAGCGGGTCAGGGCGCTTTGACTGGAGTCCAGGATATAATTCAAGTTTGAATCGTCTGCATCATGAAAAATCCGCATCCTCCCTTTGAATTCCCCTAATAGGGGGTGATTCTTCTGCTCTTCCAATCAAAGCACCTCCTACCTATTTGCTTTTAGGTTTGGTTCCCAAGGCCAAGGTCCACACAGCAGCCGTTTTGGCATCATGAGGCATACCATGAGCAAATTGCTTAGCGGTGTAGAGAGTCAAATCTTCGAGGGCGAAAGTCTCATCAAATTTGCCGATTTCAATACCGCCAGCAATCACGGCATCATAGCGCCCTTTGATGAAAGAAGTAATCTTTCCGGCTGCCTGCTTACTGGATTCAATGATAGTTGGATTGAATGGCATAGCTGTCACATAGACCCCTTGCGCATTCAAAGAAGTCCATTGAGATTTCACATCCCAGGCATCGGCTGGATTCACAACCAAGCAGAGGCTGCCTTCTGTCTGTACTGGGAAGCCATTTTCTTTGACAGCGTGGAACTTATGAATGTCCTTGATTTCCTTCACCACGGCATCCGGATCCGCAAAGGTCAGGTTGCCTTGAGAAGTTTTTTCAGAAAAGACCATTTGTTTGGTTCGGTTCTCCGCGGTCACATCACGGGTCAGACCAACCGGCTTATTATCCCCATCTCCATTAAGGAAGGCATCCTCCAAAGCGTCCGCAAAGGCCTCGTTAATTTGCGTAAGGATAAAGGTCTGCAACCAGGATGGAGAAAACTTCTCTGTATCCTTGGGAATTACCACAAAGGCGGTCAGTTTGTTTTGGATTGCAGTTTCTTCATCGAAGGACTGTTCGAGCTGACCGCGAATTTCACTATTGATCTTGCCCCAGACGGCTTGCCCCTTAGTTGCACTAGTTAAGAACTTGAGACGGACAGAAGCATTGCGAAGGCCGATATGTTGAAGCAGTGGCCGAGATTGGACCAAGTCCTCAAAAATCTTGTCGACCGTTTCCTCTGGAAAGTGCTTCTCAATCCCTGTTGGCGCTTCTTTCTTAACGGTATTCCAGAATTCCAACTCACGCGCAGACATAGCCGCTTCTTTAGGAGTTTGAGCAATCATGCTCTCAACCTCTTCACGAGCGGAAGCTACTGCTAGCTCTTCAATCGCATTAATCATTGCCTCATAGAGCTTCTCTTGCTCTTCCTGACTTGCGCCATTTGCGACAGCGTCAAGAAATTTTTGACGCGCTTCTTTAAAAGTTTCATTTAATTTCATCTTGTCTCCTTTTGACTAAAATAAAAACAAGCTAGAAGGCTTGTCAGAGTTGTCTTTTTCAGTTGTTTGTAAACGGCTAGCAATCTTATCCGCCAATTCATCCATAGGGAAAGTATCCCAGTCAACAGCAACCTTGAACGGGTTATCCTGCTGCATAAATTTCTCCACCTTAGCCAGCACTTCATCCGGAAGCACATAACCAGCTGAAGCATAGACATTCACAGGAGCCTTTTCTTCTTCAAACATGATTCGATCCGCAAAACCAAGTTCAACAGCTCGCTCTGCCCCCATCCAGGTCTCAGCTTCCATCAACTCCTGGAGTTCCTCTTTAGAACGGGCTGTCTTCATGGTATAAGCATTCATAATGGATTGATTGATTCCTTCCAAAATTTCCGCTTCATGAAGCATATCTTTGGAGTCACCTATAGCATAAGACCAAGCATTATGGATCATAATTTGGGCTGTTGGACTGATTTCAATTTCATCCGCCCCCATCAAAACAACACTAGCGGCCGACGCTGCAAGACCAACAACATGGGCAGTCACCTTGCCTTCATAGGCTTTCAGTTTGGTAAAGATTTCGCTACCTGCAAAAACCTCACCACCCCCGGAATTGATTTCTATTAGAACATCTTCACCCGTTTCTGGCAAGGCTACACTAGATGGGCTGGTACAAGGGATTCCAAAGTACTTGTAAAATCTCGCTTGAGAATCACTCACGATCGTCCCCTTCACTTCTATCTTTTTCATCGCTTTCACCTCCTTTCTCTGATTCCTGCTCATAGTTCTTAGTGATATAGAACTGGTCCCCATCCGGAATCGGTTCATAATTGAGCTCTTTCCGAATTTCATTGCGGTTAAATGCCCCGGAGGACAATAACTTGTCAATGTTTGTGGCCAAATCGAATAGATTTGCCTTAGACAAACCAATTAACTTGATCTCGGCATTGGCATTCTCTTTAATGATTTTGGCGTTCAATTCATCCTCGATTTTCTGAATCAAAGGATTCAAACAATAATCATTAAAGGCTTTTTGCGAACTCTCCAGGTCTGCCACGTCTGAATGAAGCAAGGTGCTAGGAATCCCGATTAATTCGGCTACATCATCCTCGAATTGACGTTTCAATCGCTTCAATTCGTCAACGGACAAGTTGCTGGCCCCAACCTTGTTGGTGAACTCCTCATACTCTAGTCCATGCTGCATAGGAACAATGGCAATCGATTTGTTGGAAAAAGATTTGAACAAACCGTCAGCGTAGGTCTGCCATTTTTTAACCGCTCCATCATCAATCGGACCATTAGACTTTGTCTTAATAACAGAGCGAATCTGATTTGTTCGCTCTAAGGCCTCTAAGATTCGAACATAGAGCCTCTGACAATCACTAAAAAGCCGCTCTAAATACCAAGAAAGCTTATTGTTGTTGTACTCAATAAAAATGACATCTTCCGCCTTGAAGCTCTTTTCAAATTGATAGTTTTTGACTACTACAGAGCTAAAGGTGTCACTATAAAGAGCATAGTTCTTCCGGATATAGCTATCGGCAATTAAGAGTTGATTATCCTGTGAGAGAACAATCAGGACCTCATTCTCTGTGATCAACTTATAGATGACCTTCTGCCAAAAGCTCGTGGCCGATTGGTTCCGATTCGGCGATCGGTTCAATATCCGGGTCCAACCATTTCTGGCCGATTTTCCGTCTTCCAAGTAACGGAATTCCGTACTGGCAAAAGATCTGGCCAAAAACTCTGCTGCCTTATCAAGAGCCATACTCTTTAAATAGAGCGTGTCGTAGACCTTCGATATATCTTCGAATTCCAATTCGACATCCAATTCATTTCGGCGATTTTTAAAATACTTAAGCCACCCCAAGATCTCCCCTCCTTTCTAAACTAAAAATTCCAACCGGCCATGGCATCTAAGAAGCCCTCCATTGTGTCTTGCTGAATCAATTCCCTCTTGTAAAGAGCAGCAATCAGCGCATGGAAGCCATCTGTCTTTCGCCTTACCGGCTCTTTTTTATCAAAACGAACATTCCCAGAGCGGTCCCGTTTGACAAAGGTATTATCTGTATACCAAAGCATCATCTTATCCTGACCAAAAGCGAACCGCTCATTCTCAAAGCCATCCTCGATGATTGGAGCCATCTTTCCTTGAATGGCACCAGGATTCCTCAAAAACTCATACTCAAATCCAGCTTCTTCCAAAAGAGGTTTTAGCAGGTCCATCTTATGAGAATCCGCACAGACAATTTCAATTTGATAGTTTTTGGACCACTCGATTATCCGGTCAATAATCAAATGGGGGCTAATTGATGGACTATCTACAAGCGTCAAAAGCCCTTGCTCCTCCCATTCATGGATTGGAGCCTTGAGTTTAAATTCCTCAATGAAAGTTTTTCGTGCGAAACTGTGTTGAATCCAGGCGTATTCATCGCCATCGTGAAACAAAAGCCCAACACTAGCGAAGTCTCGAATTCCTGCATAGTCAAAACCAACCACACAGGAACGTTTGGCCAACTCATAAGCTGGCTGACGTTGTGTTGCTAAGAGTTTCTCACGACTGGTGACATCCTTCTCCAAATCCGCCTCCGGAAGATTCATGCGCTTGGTCATGAACTCTTGCCGGCCACTTGGAGAAAGTTCTAGGTCGTCATAGTCGGCCTTGGTGACATCCCACAGGCGCTTGGCATAATCTGACTCTTCATCAAGCATTGGATTAGCTTTTGGCCAATTCCGGGTATCCGTGACCTCTTCCGGATTATCCAACTTACAAATGAATGGGAATAGACGAAAATCCTCGACGTTGCCATCAAGGATTTGTTGCGATTTTGCGATTGTCTTATCATAGAACCCCTCCCGAACATAACCATTGGTCCCATTGTAGAAAGTCCTAGCGTGGGGAATCTTCCCTAGACCAGATTTTTGAACTTTGACCGCTCTATCGTCTTCGAACTGGTGGATTTCATCAAACTCCAAACAACCATCACGCGCAGAGTCCATCGTTTTCGGGTTGTTGGTCCGAAAAGAAAAGGTCGAATTGTTGACCTTCCCAATGATGGCCATCTTGGTTAGATAATAATTATTTTCCAACCCACGAGCTTGAATTGTCTCGTGAACTTCCTCAAAGGAGACCTTCCCCTGCTTCTCCGAATTGGCCGTGATGGTCACGTCGTAATTCTTAACAGGATACAAAGGACTAATAAAGAAAGCATCTCGAGTAGACATAAAACCATTCTTGCCACCCCCACGAGCTAAAGTAATCAAAATTTCATTGAATTGTGGCTCCCCGTTATCCTTTCGATAAAGGAAAATAAAAGGGGTGATGAATTTTTGATATTTAGCCAAAGGAAAAAAGTTTTTCTCGGAAAAGCGAATGTACTTATCAATCAAATCTTCGTCAAAATAAAGGTCGTCCCTAGTCAAGATTTTTTCCTTGATAATCTTAACCAGCTTTTTTCGTTCTTCATTGACTCGGATTTGGCCAGTCTCAATCAACTCAACGTATTCATCAATTAAAGGGTGAGCAATCACAGAAGGTCACTTCCATCCGTGACTACTTGCGGATCGATTTGTTTTTCCTCTGGTAAAAGGTCTATGAGTTGTTTGATGACTTTATGATAAGTGGCGTCCCGAGAATTGTAGAGTTTGGCGGCGGGGCGCTCTCGCTCGTAGGGTTCTTGATTTTCTGACTGCGAAAATAGCTCATAATCGCCATTTTTTGATATATCTTGCCACAAATCATTCAATAAAATGCGCAATCTTGCAGCCTGAATCATGAGTCCTTCAGATACTTTTTTCTTGTTTTCTGGTATATCCACAAAGAGCTTCCGAAGCCTCGAAAGCTCCTTTTTTACTAGCTTTTCACGCTCTTCCAACTTGTCCAAATCTCTACCTCCTTTTCATAGTTTACAAGGTGCTTGATAGGGGGGGAGGGGGGTCGTACGCGAGAAATACAAATATCTCCGTAATCGACCCCGCCACCGGCGGCGGAATCAAATTAAAAACCGAATTTTTTCGACCCGGGGGTGCTATCCCCACCATTCGTCCGCCCTATACTTGACTTTTTCTTTACTCTTGCCTCGAAACTCAAAACGTTCATGACGCTTGTTGTGGCAAGCCTTGCACAAGGTTCTAAGGTTATCTAGCTCTAGTGCTAGCTCTGGATAATACTCTAGCTCCATGATGTGGTCCACCTCCAGTGCTGCATTGATGTTGTTAGATAGTCTCCCCTCCTTCTTGCACCACTGACATTCAAAGTTATCACGAGCCAACGCTTCGAGTCTTAGCTTGCGCCAGGCGCGTGAGTTGTAGAAGTCCTTGCGGTTCTCTTTTGTGGAAGTATCAAGCATAAGTTTCCTCTTTAAAATAATGCGTATTTTATACACAAAAACACTTGACTTCTTTTGTCGGAATGTGTATAATATAAGTATAGAAAGTGAGGTAAGTAATATGCCAATGACCCCAAAGCAGATGGTAAAACTGCTAAAAAAGAATGGGTTTTATGAAGTCGGTCAAAATGGAAGTCACAAGAAACTCCGAGATGATAACGGACATCAAACAGTGGTTCCAATGCACAACACAGACCTCGGTAAAGGTCTTGAAGCCGAAATCCTAAAGCAAGCAGGTCTGAAATAGCCTGCTTGCCAATTGGATTACTTACCTTAACAAAGGAGGAAAGAAATGTTACTTTACCCAGCTACTTTTACAGCAGACGGCGACTATATCATGGTTAAATTCCCAGATGTTCCCGAAGCTATTACCCAAGGAAAAAATCCACAAGAGGCATATGAAATGGCCATTGAAGTACTTGGTTTCGTACTCGAAGATTATACGGATTATCCAAAGCCTAGCACTCTTTCTGAAGTGCGAGAGCAATATCCACAAAGCGACATCGCTCTAGTAAGTATTGATATGCTTTCCTACAAACGGAAATACCAATCCAAAAAAGTCCGTAAGAACGTAACAGTTCCAGAATGGTTGAACAATCTAGCAGAGAAAGAAAATCTAAATTTCTCCCAGATTCTTACAGAAGCACTTGAACGCAAGCTAGAAATCCAATAACATCATAAGCGTGAGCAATATGCTTGCGCTTTTGTGCTACCTCCTTTCAGCAAAACAAAAAGCCACGCTTTCGCATGACTCAAATTGCAGAGGTGGGACTCGAACCCACGACCTCTAGGTTATGAACCTAGTGAGCTCCCTACTGCTCTACTCTGCTATTAGGAAGGCAGGAATCGAACCTGCGACTTATTGAATAAATTCAATGGCTCTTCCACTGAGCTACTTCCTAACTGATTCACATTTTGAGGAATCACCCAAAAAATAAATCAGGAGATACTTATCACCGCTTCTGCTCAACTGGTGATAATACTAGTCTAGCACTTAAAATCGTCCCAAACCTCCGAGCTTTCTCGGAAAAATCTTGGAATTTTCTTGGGAAAACCTCCGAAAAATTTATAATTCATGAATGATTAGAGAACCTTCTCTATACAATTCCGCAAAAGCTAACAAAGCTGCTCGCTTATAATCGTAATACTG
>NZ_JAOBSU010000029.1:0-16000 GCF_025447695.1 Streptococcus danieliae
GTGGGACAGAACTAAATTTGAAAAAATTTAGTTCTGTCCCACTCCCTTTTTATAGAATCGAACCAAGTAAAAAGCCCCACTGTCAGGGTCAGCGTGAAGCGGACAGTGAGGTTAGACTTCTGCTAAAATTCGCGATAGACATAGGGGTTAGCAGGTTCTTCAACGCGTTCCCAGTTGGTGAGTTCTAAGGTTGGTAGGCTTTGGTTGAGGTCCTTGTGGAAATGGATGGCGATTTTGCCCTTGGCTGTGACCCAGGTGTTGTCGGGGTAGGACTGGTCTTGGCCGGTGGTTAAGAGGCCGTAAACGCCAGAGTCTGCGATGCAGTGGATGATGCCGAAGCGAAAGAGGAATTGTTGTTGGCTTTGCTTGGGGTCGTTGTAGACAAAGCCGGTCATTTGGACTTCTTTGCCCAGGAACTGGTCGGGGTAATCGTAGAGGGCTTCCATAAATTCCATGTAGTTTTGGGTCGTTACCTGGATGGTGTCTTCTTTCAGGTATTTGGCTGCGACTGCCTGCATTTCGGTATCATAGGCTTTTTTGGTGAAATAGGAGCTGGTGTCGGGTTTGAGGTACTGGCTGCTGGTTCCTTCATCGGCCTGGATTTCTGCGGATGCCCCAGCCGCGAGGGGGAATTGGTAGCCCTTAGCCGAGACAGTCGTGGAATCTAGGCTGACGGTGGGAAAGAGAAAGCCGATTAGGAGTGGGAGTGCCAGGACAAGGTAGGCTACTGGCTGACTGGTCTTGCCCTTTTCTTTTTCTTCCAAGATCAACAAGCGCAATTGAATGAGGGCGAGTAGGAAGGTTAGGGCCATGGAGAGGTAGGCCAGGTAGGAGTAGTGGAGGTTGATGTAATGGTCGAGTTTACCGCTCCAGGTCAGGTAGAGGCTGAGTTCAAAGTAGCCGGCTAGGATTAAAAAGCGAATCATAGGAAAACCTCCAAACTAGCTGCAAACAGGAATACAAGGGCGGCGGTGATGAGGATAAAATTGCGGATAAAGGATTTTTTGAAAACACGGGTCATCATGAGCAGGTTCTTAATGTCCAGGACGGGTCCGATGACTAAAAAGGCCATCACGGGAGCCGTGCCGAAGGTGCCCAAGAGAGAGGAGCCGATAAAGGCGTCTGCCTCACTACAGAGAGAAAGCAGAAAACTGAGGAGCATCAAGATGAGAATCGCTACCAAGGGGTTGCTGGAAATGCTGGTGAGGATGCGGGTTGGGACATAGACCTGCACACAGCTGGCGAAGAGGGCGCCTAAAATGAGGTAGCGGCCAGAATCGAAAAATTCATCAATGGCGTGGACCCAGGATTGGAAAAGGTGGCCTTGTTTAGGATCGGTGTGCTTGTGGCCGTGTAGGGGGAGGTTCTTATGGCTGACCAAGATATCCTCGGTCCAGATAAAGCCTAGAAGCAGGCCGAGGGCTTGGGCCAGGATGAAGGAACCGAGGGCCCGTGTCAGGGCGAAGAGCCAGGAATTGCCAAAGGCCGAAAAGGTCGCAAACAGAACAATCGGATTAATGACCGGGGCGGTCACTAGAAAAGGGATGGCGGTGTAGGTTGGGACCTTCTTTTTGAGAAAACGGTGAATGATGGGGACAATCCCACATTCACAGGAGGGGAAAATCAAGCCCGCAAAGGAGCCGATGAGAATGTTCAAAAAACGATTTTTAGGGAGGGACGCAACAATTTTTTCTGGAGTGAGGTAGACTTCAATAAAGCCCGAGATAATGCTGCCTAGGAGCACAAAGGGGAGGGCTTCAATAACAATGGATAGAAAAATCGCGGACATCTGTAGAAAACTCGCAGGTAGTTCAGAAAACATAGGAGCTCCTTTCTGTTTGTTTACCATTATATCAAAAGCAGGGGGCTTCAGAGATCGACCGATTTTTGACAGAGTCAGAGGCAGGGCTTTGGTGTATAATAGGGAAATGGCACTCTTGCTATTTTGCTTCAAAGGCTGTTAGCTTCGACTTGCTGCCTTGTTTGAATGTAAATTAGTCTGAGTCATAATTGCAGAATGAAAAAAGGAGGAAATCATGCGTCTACGTGGATTTGAATTGGTGACAGCCTATACCGATTCCCAGCTTTTGCCCAAACGGGAAACAGCTCATGCAGCGGGCTATGATTTAAAGGTTGCAGAAGCTATGGTGATTGGGCCAGGTGAAATCCGTTTGGTCCCGACTGGAGTCAAGGCCTACATGCAGGCTAACGAAGTTTTATACCTCTATGACCGTTCTTCCAACCCGCGCAAGAAGGGCTTGGTATTGATCAACTCCGTCGGCGTGATTGATGGGGATTATTACGGCAATGAAGCTAATGAAGGACACATTTTTGCGCAAATGCAGAACATCACGGATCAACCGGTTGCCTTAGAAGTTGGTGAGCGGATTGTACAGGCGGTTTTTGCGCCCTTCCTCTTGGCGGATGATGATCAAGCCGGTGGTCAACGTCAAGGTGGTTTTGGCTCAACGGGTCGCTAGGAGGAGCGATGGCTAAGAAGAAATCAACCTTTATTTGCCAAAACTGTGACTACCATTCTCCTAAATATATGGGCCGTTGTCCCAACTGTGGTGCCTGGTCTTCTTTTGTGGAAGAAATTGAACAAGCTGAGGTCAAACATGCGCGTGTGAGTCTGACCGGTGAAAAGGCGAAGCCCATGAAACTCAATCAGGTAACGTCTGTCGATGTCTCGCGGACTCGGACTGGCCTAGAAGAATTCAACCGTGTCCTCGGAGGTGGTGTGGTTCCTGGTAGTCTGGTCTTGATTGGAGGAGATCCAGGGATTGGCAAGTCGACCTTGCTCTTGCAGGTGTCGACACAATTGTCCCGATTGGGAACCGTTCTCTATGTGAGTGGGGAGGAGTCGGCAGAACAAATCAAGTTACGGGCGGAGCGTCTAGGGGATCCGGATTCGGATTTCTACCTGTATGCGGAGACCAACATGGACAGTATTCGGACAGAAGTCGAACGCTTGAAACCGGATTTTCTGATTATCGACTCCATCCAAACGATTTTGTCTCCGGAGATTTCCAGTGTACAGGGGTCCGTGAGCCAGGTGCGGGAAGTGACCAACCAGCTCATGCAGCTGGCCAAGACCAATAAAATTGCGACTTTTATTGTGGGTCACATGACCAAGGAGGGAACCCTGGCGGGACCTCGGACCTTGGAGCATATGGTGGATACGGTTCTCTATTTTGAGGGGGAGCGCCAGCACACCTTTCGGATTTTGCGGGCTGTCAAAAATCGCTTTGGTTCGACCAATGAAATTGGTATTTTTGAGATGCAGGCTGAAGGTTTGGTGGAGGTGCAAAATCCGAGTCAGGTTTTCTTGGAAGAGCGTTTGGATGGGGCGACGGGTTCCTCGATTGTGGTGACCATGGAGGGGACTCGGCCGATCTTGGCAGAGGTTCAGGCCTTGGTGACCCCAACCATGTTTGGTAATGCCAAGCGGACAACAACGGGCTTGGATTTTAACCGGGTCAGCTTGATTATGGCGGTTTTAGAGAAGCGGGCGGGACTGCTCTTGCAGAACCAGGATGCCTATCTTAAGTCTGCTGGTGGGGTTAAATTGGATGAGCCAGCCATTGATTTGGCTGTTGCAGTTGCGATTGCTTCTTCCTATAAAGATTTGCCGACCCGGCCTGATGAAGCCTTTATTGGCGAGATTGGTCTGACAGGTGAGATTCGCCGGGTAAACCGTGTGGAGCAACGGATCCAGGAAGCGGCCAAGTTAGGTTTTAAACGGATTTATGTGCCACAGAACTCCCTCCAAGGGGTTAAATTACCCCAGGGGATTGAGGTTGTCGGAGTTACCCGGATTGGGGAAGTCCTACAGAAGGTGTTTGGATGAAGTATGATGTGATTTTATTAGTCGCAGGTTCTGGCCGCCGGATGGGGGCTGCTTGCAACAAAGTTTTTTTGGAGCTAGAAGGCCAGGCTATTTTCACCTATAGTCTTGAGGTTTTTCAAGCCGATCCTGATTGTGGACGGATTGTTTTGGTCGGCCGGCCCGAAGAGCAGGCTGCTTTTGCAGATTATTTGTCGCAGCAGGTTGTTTTTGTAGCTGGTGGGGCGGAACGTCAGGACTCGGTGCGGCTGGGCTTGAGCCAGGTCGAGGCCGACTGGGTCATGGTTCATGATGGGGCGCGGCCTTTCATTAACCTGGAGCAGCTACAGGGGCTCAAGGCTCAGCCTAATTCCATCTTGGCTGTGCCGGTGACAGATACCATCAAGGAGGTGGGGTCTGAGTTTATCCAGCGGACAGTTCCGCGGGAGAGCTTAATGGCGGCTCAGACGCCTCAGTTTTTTGAGCGTCGTTTACTGGCTGAGGTCCATGAGCAGGCCTTGCAAGCGGGTTATTTGGGGACCGATGATGCCAGTCTGGTGGAGGCCTTTAGTGAGGTTCAGGTGGGCCTGGTTCCAGGTTCTTCTTGGAATCTGAAGCTGACAAGGCCGGAAGACCTGGTTTTAGGTCAGGCAATTAGGAAGGAAGTGTTTCAATGATCCGAATTGGCCAGGGTTACGATGTTCATGAGTTGGTTCCAGGCCGTCCCTTGATTGTGGGTGGTGTGAACTTGCCCTTTGACCGTGGGCTCAAGGGGCATTCGGATGCGGATGTACTCCTTCATGCGATCACCGATGCGCTGATCGGAGCACTCGGATGCGGGGATATCGGTCATGCCTTTCCCGACAGCAATCCCGAATTGGCAGGCCTTGCTTCTACAAAAATTTTAGCAGCTGTTTATGAAGAAATGAGAAAAGCGGGTTACCGTGTGGGCAATTTGGATGCGACCATTTTGGCCGAGCGGCCCAAAATGGCGCCGCATCTGCCTGAGATGAAAAAAAGGATTGCAGGCCTACTCCACATGGAGGTCAAGGATGTGAATCTCAAGGCGACAACGACCGAAAAACTCGGCTTTGTGGGTCGTGAGGAAGGGATGGCAGCCCAGGCGGTTGTCTTGTTGGTGAAGGAGTAAGAAGTGGTTAGTGATCGAAAATATGTAGAAGAAAATTTGCTGAACTTTATCGAGGCAGGGGATCCGGAGCGGATCTACGTCTATGAACTGGCGGCAGATTTGGGAGGCTATGCGGCCAATCATCAGTTACGGTTTCTGGTTTTGGAGGAGCAGGCGACCAATCTGCTTCTATCTCAGGAGCCTGTGGACCAGTTGCAGGTGCGCCGGCAGTGGGTTCTGGAACCAGGGATTCTGGGCGACTGGGAGATTGACCCAGATCTATTTTTGAATCCTTAGACTTATGGTATAATTTCAAAAAAGATGAATGAGGAAAGAATTGTGACAAACAAGATTCGAGTGCGTTATGCACCAAGTCCGACAGGGCTTTTGCATATTGGGAATGCGCGGACAGCGCTCTTTAACTATCTCTTTGCGCGTCATCATGGTGGTGACTTTGTGATCCGGATTGAAGATACTGATCGTAAGCGTCATGTGGAAGACGGGGAACGTTCCCAGTTGGAAAACTTGGCCTGGTTAGGGATGGACTGGGATGAGAGTCCGGTAAATCCAGGAGCATTTGGCCCTTATCGCCAATCAGAGCGTTTGGAGATTTACCAATCTTACATTGATCAATTGCTTGAGGAAGGTCTGGCCTATAAATCCTATGTAACAGAAGAGGAACTAGCAGCTCAACGGGAGCGCCAGGAAGCAGCTGGGGAACCTCCTCGCTACATCAATGAGTTCCTGGGCATGTCTGATGCTGAAAAAGCTGCCTACATTGCTGAACGGGAAGCAGCTGGTATTGAACCTACAGTCCGATTGGCTGTTAAGGAAGATCAGATTTACAAATGGTCTGATCTAGTTAAGGGTGAGATTGAATTTGAAGGTGGCAACATTGGTGGTGACTGGGTTATCCAGAAACGCGATGGCTATCCAACCTACAACTTTGCGGTGGTTATTGATGACCACTTGATGGAGATTTCTCACGTTATCCGTGGGGATGATCATATTGCCAACACTCCGAAACAATTGATGGTTTATGAGGCTCTAGGTTGGGAAGCGCCGCTCTTTGGTCACATGACTCTGATCATTAATAGCGAAACCGGGAAAAAACTATCTAAGCGGGACACTAATACCCTCCAGTTTATTGAAGATTACCGGAAAAAAGGTTATTTACCAGAGGCTGTTTTCAACTTTATTGCCCTTTTGGGTTGGAACCCGGGTGGAGAAGAGGAAATCTTCAGCCAAGCTGAGTTGATCCAGTTGTTTGACGAGGCACGTCTTAGCAAGTCTCCAGCAGCCTTTGACCAGAAGAAGCTGGATTGGATGAGTAATGAATACTTTAAGAAGGCTGACTTGGAAACGCTTGTGGATTTGACCAAGCCCTTCTTGGAGGCGGCAGGTCGTTGGATCGATAAGGGTACAGCTATGATTGCCCTTTATCAGCCTCAACTAACAGCGGCAGAGGATATTGTGCCCCTAACCGATTTGTTCTTTGCAGACTTCCCAAGTTTGAGCGAAGAGGCTGCGGCAGTTCTTGCCGGTGAGACAGTGCCGGTGGTCCTATCAGCCTTCCGTCAAAAATTGGCGGATCTATCTGAGGAGGCTTTCCAGGTGGAGAATATTTCGCCGCTAATTAAGGAAGTTCAAAAGGAAACGGGTGTGAAAGGTAAAAATCTCTTTATGCCGATTCGGGTGGCAGTATCGGGTGAGATGCATGGACCTGATTTGCCGAATACAATTTTCCTTCTTGGAAAAGAAAAGGCTCTTGCACATTTGGATGCTGCTTTGGAGCAACATTAAGTTAAAAAGAAACCGGTTGAAACGACTGGTTTCTTTTTGTGGACAGAATGTCTATTTAATTGCAACAACCTGACCCTGTCAGCCTCCTTAATATCTGCGGTCTGTATTTGCCTTGAATTGGGAATACTCAGTAGGTTTCCCAGACCTATTGAATGATTTTCGATTGAGCTATCACGAAATAAGCAGAAGCAGCCGTTGTTTTTATGTGAAATGAAGACCTTATTATATAGGCGGCTTTAGTGGAAAAATCACAAGTAGAGTGCACATTATTACTTTACATGAATGTTCTAAAATGTTACCATAATAAAGCCTATAGTGTAGGATTGCGATTATTTCATACACAACGGGTTAATAACAAAAAAGGAGAAGAAAGGACGAAATGAAGAAACACTTATTTGATCGTTCGGTTCAAAGGTTTTCCATCCGGAAGTATTCCTTTGGAGCTGCATCCGTCCTGCTAGGAACCTTGCTCTTTGCTGGGCAGAGTGTTCAAGCAGAGGAAGCTGCTGCCTCTGAATCTAGCGAAAGCAATACGTCAGCTTCAACTGGTTCATCTTCGGATGCAACACCAGAAGCTGCTTCAGACGCGTCTACTTACAATGCAGAACCTGCTGTACTAGCAAGTGAAGCACCTGTAGTAGCGCCTGCAAGTTCTGAAACGTCTACCGCGTCATCTGAGGTCGCTACTTCAAATCCATCTGAATCTTCAAGTTCATCTACAACTGTAGAGGATGATACTGCTACAACAACAGCAGCAACGAATGTTGAAGAAGAGAAGGAAAAGAAGGCTGATGAAAGTAAGGAAGTTGAAGTAGCTAAACCTGCTGCAACTGTTCGAACTAGTGCTTTTCGTGCAGCGACAGCTCCAGAAGCCGCAACTGTTGTTACAAATTGGGATCAATTTGTTTCAGCACTATCCAACGCTAATGTTACAGATATCAAGGTACAAGGACAAATCTTTGCTCCGAATACTGTGAATGGTATTACCAATGGTAATGACTCATCTGAAGCAGCCAATGCGAAAACAAAAGCTGTAGACAGGACTCTATCTTTGGCTATTGCTAACCGTGCTATTAACATTTATGGTGATGGTGCCAATAGCGGGATTGACTTCCGATCTTACTCAATTAAACCAATTGCAGGTGCTGTTGGAGATATTCTTTTCAGCAACTTGAGTATCTATAGTGCCAATTCAAAAGGACCTATTGATCTCAGTCGAGCTAGTGCTTCAAAGGTTACATTTGAAGATGTTAAGAGTGAAGGGGTTATGTTTGGTGGTGGTCGAAATACGACAGTTGTCATCAAAGGGAACACAACTTCCAACTTGGCAGATAGCTATGCATCATTAGCTGGTGGAACTCAGTATGTTCAGATGAACGTGCCACACAATGGTTTGTATGCTGAGGGTGAGACTAATGAGAACAAGAAACAACCACGTGCAGCGAAACAACTGACTCGACGTGCAGCGAATATTCACTCTGTTAAGAATGTTATTGTTGAGTCTGATGCTACCTTTACATTGAACCGTGTATCTGAAGGTGATGGAATTAGTCTTCCAAGTAATTCAGTGGTTGAGGTGAAAGATAAAGGGTCGATGACGATTAATATGAATACGTCATCTGACACTTCCAACCCAGCGCGTTACCACAATGCGGCTATCTTTATGCCACAAAATGGTACTGTGAAGACTGGTAAAGAGTCTAAACTGGCGATTAATTCATCAATCGGTCAGGCTATCTCTATTGGTGTTCGTCGCCCAGGAGATACAGTGACAGATGCGAATCGTTATGGTGGGTATGGTGTCCGTAATGCAACAAAGGTCATAGGTTCTTCAGCAACAATTTCGATTGGAGAAGAGGCAACTGCTACCTTCACAGGTCGTGATTCGATTATTACTGGTCACAACGCCACCTTCACATCAGGTGAGAAATCTAAAGTAGATTTCAAAAACAAGGGTCGTGGGGTTGCGATGGACCTAGGAGATAATTCTCACATTCTCTTTGGGAAACATTCGAATAACGTCTTTGAATCTGATGGTAAAGCTCCTTACAATGGAAATGGAGCGGCTTCTGGTAGTTATGACGGTTATAACTATATTGGGGTTAATGAGCAAGGAACGATTACCGTTGATGATCATGCACGCTTTATTGTTGTTGCGAAAAACCGTAACGGAAGCCAGAAAATCGGAAATGAATATGACGATTTGATTTCCCTTGATTCCCAAAAAGGAACAGCTACAAAACCGTTGTTTATTGCAAATCAAGGTTCGATTACGGATATCCGAGATGACAACAATAACTTCTATGCTGAGTTGATTTCTGTGCCATTAGGAGCAACTAAGAATGTTGTCTTCCGTATCGATACACCGTTGTATTTCAGTTTGCAGCGTTATTCAACACCGGAAGGTCAACAAATTGGAGATCCTAACGGAAAATTACCGAACTCTACACCGCAAGGATTTAACCCTCCTCCAAGTGGAACTCCTAACTTGGTTTACGGTAATACCAAGGGAACTAAAATGGAGTTTGTTATCGATAACAGCTTAGGAATTGATAGCTATACGGTTTATGCTCGTAATGAAGGAACGCACCGTGCTCCATTGCAAAAAGATCCATCGAAACAGAACTCTGTTTGGGCTAATATTAAGCAAGGGGATATTGCGCTTGATGGATTCGGCGGACCAGTCACGATTGCTGGAAGTGACCCATCGATTCGATTGGCAAACTCTCCGGGAGGAATTTTGCCAGTAGAGCCAAATACAAGTAATGACCGGAGTTACGATATTGACGTAGCTACGCAAAACTCACACAGTGTTTGGGTTCCAAACGGGACGAAAATTAACCCACTTGCAAAACATACAAATACTGTTGAGTACTATGTGAAGCAAGCAGATGGTTCTCTTGTACCATTGAGTCAATTTGTTGCAGGCGAAAAAGATTCTGTAACAGAACGTTCTGATTGGGAACGTAAGATGGATATCGTCCTTGACGTTGAAGCAATGAAGCAAAAATTTGCGAATACGGTCATCGATAGCGGAAATACCTTCTTGAGAGAGTACGCTAAAATTCCATATTCTCCAAAAGCAGATACAGGTTGGACTTTGACTGCAAATAGTGAGACTAAGAATACTTATTCTACAATCAATAAGAGCTTGTCTGGCTATGTAGCTACCATCACAGAATCCAATGTACCAAATCTTCAAAATCTTGTTGGTCAACGAGGCCAAGGGGAGAGTGTACATGCGGTATTGGATTCTTCTGCGATTACGGATACAATCCTAACAGATAGTAACGGTAAGAAGGTTGTTAGCGAGTCTTACTGGAAAGACTTTAACGATACAGGATTCCCAGAGAATTACCTTACAAAAGTTGTATTTGAGTTGACTGACACGGCGAAAGTTGTTTATCGGAATACAGCAAATCCAGCTAACCCAGTTGTTCTCTCTGATTCTGGATCTTTAGATGGAGCTGCAGGTGAGTCTGTTCCTTATACAGCGGATCAAGTACGTGCCAAATTGGAAGAGTACAAGAAAGCTGGATATGAGTTGGTAACAGATGGCTATACTGGCTATACTTACAATGAAGCAACAAAATCATTTGAACGTACAGGGACAACGGTTCCAACATTTGATGGTGTCAATGGTGAGCAAGTCTTTAATGTTGACTTGAAACCTCGTGTTGTTCCAATTACACCTGAGAAACCAGTTGATCCAAGCAAACCAGTTGATCCAACAGATCCAACATCACCAAACTATCCAAATCCAGATAATCCAGAAGCTCTCAAATTGACTGAGGATGTGAAGCGTACTGTTCGTTATGTAGATCAAAACGGTAACGTTGTTTCACCAGAAGTTGTTGATAATCTTGGGTTTAAACGTGAAGGTACAATTAACCTTGTAACAGGAGAAACAACGCTCGGTGATTGGACACCAACTGCTGGTGATAACTTCGAAAATAAAAAATCACCAGTTGTAAAAGGCTTTGTTCTTGTTGATCCAAGTCAAGCAGATGCGGGATCTCATATGGGTGTGAAGGCGACTGATCCAGATTATGTCGATACAGTAACCTATAAACCAATTTCACGTTATGTTCCAGAATTCCCTGAAGGTTCAACACCAACGAACCCATGGACGGAAGTTCCATACGTGAATGATCCAACGGATCCAAGTAAGATTGTTCCACCAACTGATGAAACACAACGAATTCCGTACATCGAGGGAATGGTGCCAACCAATCCAGCAGATGGTTCTCCGTTGCAACCAGTTGATTCGAACGATCCAACTAAGGGTTATATTCCTCCAGCGCCAACGGATTCTGGAGTAGAGACGAAGATTCCTTACAAGTCTGTTGCAGATCAAGCACAGGTTATCTATCGTGTTGTATCAGCGGATGGTAAGACAGTTGTAAATCCAGAAGTTGCAACTTCAGGCTTATTGGATGGTACAGCAGGAGCTGAGATCACGTACTCAACAACAGCAGCCTTGAAAGATTTGTATCTCAAAGGTTACAAACTTTCAGAGAACTCAACTGTTGAAGGAAATAAATACCGTTCTGGTTTGACTTTTGATGGTCAAAATGGCGTGGATACTTACTACGTTGATGTAACTCCGATTATTGTTCCGGTTACTCCAACAACTCCGGTTACTCCAGATCAACCAGTGGATCCAAATAAAGTTCCGGAACTTCCTAAGAATCCAGATCCAACAGATCCAAGTACACCAAACTATCCACAAGATCCAGATCCAACTAAACCGAAAGATCCGAATAAACCATCACTCTCTAACCCAGAGGTTCTAAACTTAACAGAAGACGTTAAGCGGACGGTTAAATATGTTGATGAATCTGGTAAAGAGCTTTCTCCAGATGTTGTCAATACACTTGGCTTTACGCGTACTGGAACTGTAAACTTGGCAACAGGTGAAACAACGCTTGATGAGTGGGTAGCTACAGATGGTAATGACTTTAAAGACGCTACTTCTCCTGTAATTCCAGGATACGTCTTGAAAGATCCAGGTCAGAAGGAAGCAGGAGCGCATACAGGAGTTCAAGCAACGGATGAAGACCTTGAGGATCGCGTTGTTTATGTACCTATTTCTAAGTATGTACCATCCTTCCCAGGGGTTCCAGAAGAGGATAAACCGAATAATCCATGGAATGAGGTTCCATACAAGGAAGATCCAACAGATCCAACTAAATTGGTACCACCAACAGATCCAACTCAGGTAATTCCATATATTCCTGAATTTGAGCCTACAATTCCACTTCAACCAGTTGATCCAACAGATCCAACTAAAGGCTATATTCCTCCATCACCAACAGATCCAACGACCGTAACAGAAATTCCATTTGCACGTATCGATGCAGCAGTGGTTATCTACAATTATGTGGATCAAGATGGTAAAACCCTTATCAAGGAACTTGAGCGTTCAGCTGAGTTCAAAGGTAAGAAGGATGAAGCCATTGGTACAAATGGTGTGGCTTACACAACTGCTGAAACAATCGCTAAGTACAAGAAACTTGGTTACGAACTTGTCAACGATGGTTTCCCAGTTGGAGCAACATTCGATGGTACTAAGGGTACAGATACCTACTATGTAAGCTTCAAAGCAAAAGTGGCTCCAGTTACACCTGATAAACCAGTTGATCCAAATAACCCAGTTGATCCAAATGATCCGGATTCACCAAATTATCCAGATCCAACGGACCCAGATTCGAAAGATCCAAGCAAGATGTTGAAAGATGTTACTCGTGTCATCCAATATCTCGAGCAAGGTACAGAAACTGTCCTTAGTGGAGAAGTGTCTGACAAAGTAAGCTTCCGTCGTGAAGGTGTTGTTAACCTTGTAACTGGTGAAGTTGTTTGGAACCAAGAAGGCTGGCAACCAGCTACTGCTGAGTTTACGAACCGGACTTCTCCAGCAATTCCAGGCTATCATTTGGTAGATGCATCACAATCCGAATACGGAGCTCACACTGGTATTACCAACGCTAGTGAGAATATTGTTGATAAAGTCTACTATGCTAAGAACCCTGATCCAGATAAGATTGCTGTTCAACTTGTTTACCGTGAGGTAAAAGAAGATGGGACAACCGTTGTAAAACAATTGGAAGCTTCCGATCAAATGACTGGTAATCAAGGTGATGACGTTCCTTATACTCAAGATCAAGTTAATGAGATTGTGGCGAAATACCACGCTCAAGGTTACAAACTTGTGAAAAATGGTTACCCAACTGGTGCTAAGTTTGATGGTGAGCCAGGCTCTGTGACAAATTACTTTGTTGATTTGGCACCAATCATCATTCCAATCACTCCGGAAAAACCAGTTGATCCAAATAAACCAGTTGATCCTAAAACACCAGGTTACCCAGATCCTGAAGATCCAAATCCACCAGTTTATCCAACTCCTGATAAGGAAGAGGCTCTTAAGCTTGCGGAAGAAGTTAAGCGGACTATCCGTTATGTGGATCAAGACGGTAAGGTAGTTGCTGCAGAAGTTGTTGACAGTCTAAACTTCCGTCGTGAAGGTACGATCAACCTCGTAACTGGTGAAACAACACTTGGAGAATGGACAGCTGTTTCTGGTAATGGCTTCGACGATAAGACCTCACCAGTTGTGACTGGTTATGTTCTTGCGAATCCAGATCAGAAGGAAGCGGGAGCTCATACAGGAGTTCAAGCAACAGATGAGGATTATCTCGATGTTGTTGCTTACAAACCAATTTCTCGTTATGTTCCGAAATTCCCAGATGGTTCAACACCAACAGATCCATGGACAGAGGTTCCGTATGTGAACGACCCAACAAATCCAAGCAAGGTTGTTCCGCCAACAGATGAAACTCAACGAATTCCTTATGTTGAAGGATTTGTACCAACAAATCCAACAGATGGAAGCCCATTGCAACCAGTTGATCCAAATGATCCAAGCAAAGGCTACATCCCACCAGCACCAACAGATCCAGGTGTTGAAACAACGATCCCTTATGTTGAAGTTGATCAGCCAGTTGATCCAGATGCAAAAGATGATCAGGCACAAGTTGTCTACCGTGTCGTTTCTGCAGATGGAACATCAGTCGTTAATGAACAGATTGCAACATCTGGTATCCTTAACGGTAAAGAAGGCGCTCGGATTACTTACTCTACAGCAGCAACCTTGAAAGACTTGTACCTCAAAGGTTATACCCTTTCAAGCAATTCAACTGTTGCAGGTGAGAAATACCGTGCAGGTTTGACTTTCGACGGTAAAGAAGGTGTTGATACTTACTATGTGGATGTGACAGCGATTGTTGTCCCTGTTACACCGGAAAAACCAGTTGAACCAAACAAACCGGTTGATCCAGAAACACCAGAATTGCCTAAGAATCCAGATCCAACAGATCCTACAACACCAAACTACCCAGATCCAGATAAGACAGACATCTTGAAACTGGAAGATGAAGTTGTTCGTACTGTTCGCTACTACATCCGTGGTAGAGATGGACAATTGACTGAAATGACTGCTGAACAAGCAGCGATGAAGTCAGATACTCTCCGCTTCCGTCGTGAGGGAACCATCAACCTTGCAACAGGTGAGACGACTCTTCAAAATTGGGTAGCGCTTGATGGTTCTGCCTTTGGTGCTTACACATCTCCATCTGTTCCAGGTTATGTCTTGGAAAATGCATCTCAACTTCAAGCAGGTGCTCATAACGGAATCTCTGCTGACTCTGCGGATATCCACGATCAAGTTATCTACGTACCAGTTGGTAACTATGTTCCGAAATTCCCAGATGGTTCAACACCAACTGATCCATGGTCAGAAGTACCGTATGTAGCAGATCCAAGCAAACCAACGGACATTGTTCCACCTACTGATCCAAAACAACCTGCAATTCCATATGTACCAGGTTTGACTCCAGTGGATCCAGAAACAAATGAGCCGTTGAAACCAGTGAATCCTGATAATCCAGGACAAGGTTACATCCCACCAGTTCCAACTTCTCCAACTACGGATACGGAAATTCCATACGTGAAGAACCCAACTCCAGAAGTGAAAGAAGATCAAGCACGCGTTATCTACCGTGTTGTTGATGAATCAGGTGCTGTTGTTAACCCATCTCTTCGTGATTCAGGACTCATCGTTGGTCGTGAAGGTGAGGAAATCAAGTACTCAACTGCTCCAACCTTGAAAGAGCTATACCTTGAGGGTTACACGCTTGTCAAAGATGGCTTTACAGCTGGTGCTAAATACGATGGTCAAGATGGCGTTGATCTCTATTATGTAGATGTCAAAGCAATCGTAATTCCAGTGACTCCAGAAAAACCAGTTGAACCAAGTAAACCGGTTGATCCAGAGACACCAGAATTACCTAAGAACCCAGATCCAACAGATCCTACAACACCAAACTACCCAGATCCAGAAAAACCTAAGGATCCAAATGTAGAGCCAAGTACAGATATCTTCAAGCTAGAGGAAGAAGTCGTTCGTACAGTACGTTACTACGTACGTGGTGAAAACGGACAATTGACAGAGTTGCCAGCAAGTCTGGTAGCAATGAAGTCAGATACACTTCGTTTCCGTCGTGAAGGAACTGTTAACTTGGCAACAGGTGCAACGACTCTTCAAAACTGGGTGGCTGTAGATGGTTCTGCCTTCGGTGCTTATACATCACCTTCGCTTCCAGGTTATATCTTGGAAAACGCGTCTCAACGTCAAGCAGGTGCCCATAACGGAATCTCTGCTGATTCTGCGGATATTCATGATCAAGTTGTCTACTTAGAAGTTGGTAACTATGTTCCAGAATTCCCTCCAGGTGTAACTCCAGAGAAGCCATGGACAGAAGTACCGTATGTAACAGATCCAAACAAACCAACGGATATTGTTCCACCTACTGATCCAAAACAACCTGCAATTCCATATGTACCAGGTTTGACTCCAGTGGATCCAGGAACGAAAGAACCGTTGAAACCAGTTGATCCACAAGATCCAACTAAGGGTTACATCCCTCCAGTTCCAACAACACCTACCGATGAGACTAAGATTCCATACATCAAGAATGTTGTGGAAGACAAGGCTCAAATTATCTACCGTCTTGTAGATGAAGCTGGTAAGGTTGTCAATGCAGAATTGGCGAAATCTGATGTAATCAATGGTGAAGAAGGTCAAGAAATTCAGTACTCAACAGCAGCTACTTTGAAAGAGCTTTACCTCAAAGGTTACACTCTTGTGAAAGATGGCTTTGTACCAGGTACTAAGTTTGACGGAC
>NZ_JAOBSU010000002.1:0-35417 GCF_025447695.1 Streptococcus danieliae
TTCAAGAGTTCAAAAAGTTCTTTAAAAAGAACTAGTCCACCATAGATTGTTAGATTACCGCCATCGAAAGAAAAAGTGTTGTTTTTAGAACTGTTATTTGTTAGACTAAACATATGGGTTTCCTTTCTGATTGTGATTTTTTTGATGCTTATATCATAGAAGGAAATCCTTTTTTTGTCCAGTCATATGTCTCACCCAATGGGTGAAAATCAAAAACTTCTAGAAACATTGATCTATCAGGGTTTCTAGAAGTTTTTTTAGTTATCTATGAATAATTCGGGTTTATCCTTAATTTTTTCCATTTTAGAAACCATTCAAGAAAAACAAAAGATTGAAGAGGAGCTGCGACTGGCTGCCCAGGCTAACCGTGAGTTAAATAGCTACTTGACTCTCTCTGAGAAAATAGCCGAGGATCGGGAGCGGAAGCGGATTGCGCGGGAAATTCATGACACTTTGGGCCATGCCCTAACCGGAATTTCAGCCGGACTGGATGCGGTGAGGGTTTTGGTGGATCGAGATCGGATTCGTGCAAAGGAGCAGTTGGACAATATCTCGGTGGTTGTTAGAGATGGTATCCGCGATGTACGGGCTTCCCTTCATATTGGTTATGGCATCTATAGGGGGCGACTGAACCTGCAAAAGGTAATCCTGGATTTGGAAAGAAAGTTGACCGAAGCATGAAAATAATGGAGTTTGGGTTTTATCCCAGACTCTTTTTTAGATTTGTTTCCGAATAAACAGGTAGGAGGGAAAAAAGATGAATCGTATTTTTCTAATCGGTCGTTTAACAGGGACTCCTGAACTTCAGAAGACCCCCTCAAATCGGAGTGTGACACGTTCTAAATTAGCCGTCAAGCGGCGTTACCGGGACCAATCGGGTGAGCGGGAGTCTGACTTTATCTCGATTGTTGCCTGGGGACGCTTGGCTGAGTACATCACTAGTTATGCCTGCAAGGGAAGTTTGATTGGGGTGGAAGGGGAGCTCCGTACCCGTCGTTATGAAAAAGATGGGCAAATGCACTATTTATCCGAAGTTCTTTGCAGTGACTTTCAGCTGTTAGAAACCAAGGAGCAGCGCTTGTTACGGGAACAACGCCGGAAACAGGAACAGTTTGAGATGGTTAGTGAGGAGGGTGAGGATCTGCCCTTTTGAAGTGCGGACTTATCCCTTAAAAAACTTTGGATCAGAGGCAAGTTTTTTTCTTGACTATTGTTGACTAAATGATACAATAGAAACAGAATTAGCAGTCATAAGAGTCGAGTGCTAAATAGTTGGAGGAAAATCTATGTTAAAACCCTTAGCAGATAAAGTTGTTGTAAATGTCATTGAAAAAGAGCAGTCTGTGTCTGGTTTTGTCTTGGCTTCGAATAGCCAGTCAGCGACCAAAACGGCAGAAGTTGTAGCCGTTGGAGAAGGACTACGTGCGCTTAATGGTGAGTTAATTGAACTGTCTGTTGTAGCTGGACAAACCGTTCTTTTTGAAGGTCATGCTGGTATCTCTGTTAAAGATGGGGATGAAGAGTTCCTCCTCATTCGTGAGTCTGATATTCTAGCAATTGTTGAGTAAGGAGTAAAAAATGGCAAAAGAGATTCAATTTTCATCAGATGCTCGCAGCGCTATGGTGCGTGGCGTGGATATGTTGGCAGATACAGTTAAGGTAACCTTGGGACCTAAAGGCCGGAATGTTGTTTTGGAAAAAGCCTTCGGTTCTCCCCTAATCACGAATGATGGGGTAACCATTGCTAAAGAAATCGAGTTGGAAGATCCTTTTGAAAACATGGGTGCCAAGTTGGTTTCAGAAGTTGCTTCAAAAACCAATGATATTGCGGGTGATGGGACAACCACTGCAACCCTCTTGACTCAAGCGATTGTCAGAGAAGGAATCAAAAACGTGACAGCTGGTGCAAATCCAATCGGCATTCGTCGCGGTATTGAAGCTGCAACAGCAGCAGCGGTTGCAGCTTTGAAAGACAATTCTGTACCTGTTTCTAACAAGGAAGCCATTGCCCAGGTTGCAGCTGTTTCTTCTCGGAGTGAGAAGGTTGGAGAATACATTTCAGAGGCCATGGAACGCGTTGGAAAAGATGGCGTTATTACCATCGAAGAATCTCGTGGAATGGAAACTGAGTTGGAAGTGGTTGAGGGAATGCAGTTTGACCGCGGTTATCTCTCTCAATACATGGTTACAGACAACGAAAAAATGGTCGCAGAATTGGATAATCCATTTATTCTGGTAACAGACAAGAAGATTTCCAATATCCAAGAAATTTTGCCACTTTTGGAAAGCATCCTACAAACCAACCGTCCACTTTTGATCATCGCGGATGATGTTGATGGAGAGGCTTTGCCAACCCTTGTTTTGAATAAGATTCGTGGAACCTTTAATGTAGTAGCTGTTAAAGCTCCTGGTTTTGGTGATCG
Source organism: Streptococcus danieliae (assembly GCF_025447695.1). Lineage (NCBI taxonomy): Bacteria > Bacillati > Bacillota > Bacilli > Lactobacillales > Streptococcaceae > Streptococcus > Streptococcus danieliae. Next base: position 2,424 of record NZ_JAOBSU010000002.1, read on the forward strand.
TCGGAAAGCGATGTTGGAAGATATTGCCATCTTGACTGGCGCAACGGTTATTACAGACGATTTGGGTCTTGAATTGAAAGATGCGACAGTCGAGGCTCTAGGTCAAGCAGCTAAGGTGGTTGTTGATAAAGACTCGACAACAATCGTTGAAGGAGCTGGTGATCCAGCTGCCATCAGCAACCGTGTTGGTGTCATCAAGTCTCAAATTGAAACTACAAATTCTGACTTCGATCGTGAGAAATTGCAAGAACGTTTGGCTAAGTTGGCCGGTGGTGTTGCGGTGATCAAGGTTGGTGCTGCAACAGAGACTGAATTGAAAGAAATGAAACTGCGTATTGAAGACGCCTTGAACGCAACACGTGCAGCAGTGGAAGAAGGAATTGTTGCCGGCGGTGGAACTGCCTTGGTAAGTGTGATTCCAGCAGTTGCTGCCTTGGAATTAACGGCAGATGAAGAGACTGGTCGTAATATTGTTCTACGTGCCCTTGAGGAGCCTGTACGTCAGATTGCTCTCAATGCTGGTTATGAAGGTTCTATTATTATTGATCGCCTTAAACAAGCAGAAGCAGGCCAAGGATTTAACGCTGCTAGCGGTGAATGGGTAGACATGATTGAAACAGGAATTATCGACCCTGTTAAGGTAACGCGTTCAGCGCTTCAAAATGCAGCTAGTGTTGCTAGCCTCATTTTGACAACCGAAGCTGTTGTAGCCAACAAACCAGAACCTCAAGCTCCAGTTGGTCCAGCCATGGATCCAGGAATGATGGGTGGTATGATGTAAGGTCCTCCAAAGTCGTCTATCGACAGTGAGAGGCCACAATAGCGATTAAGGAGACAAAGTCTTCGTATATATCCCAAAATAAGCAGGTCCGGTTTTTTAGCTGGACCTCTTTTTAAACCACTGGTTTCAACATTCTGGATTTCCCTGTTGGAAAATATGCTATAGGGCACCTCTAAAAACTAAATTTCTGAAAATCTAAATGTTGATTTATCAAGGTTTGAGTGATTAAATTTGAAGAAAAACTGGGGTTTTTAGAGGTCCCCTATACTATTCTTGGATAGAGATCTTATCCTTTTTGAACAATCGTAAGAGCTTTTTAACTTCCTCAAAGGAGAAAATTGTATGAAAAAGAAACAGTTTCTAGGAACTGCCTTGGTGCTGGGTTCCTTGGTAACACCAGCTGTTCTACAGACAACGGCAGTGGTTCAGGCAGATGAGTTTTACCAATACCAGTCAACGGCTCAGGCAGCGGATATTACTAACTGGATTGCGCGTACTCCGGAGCAAATTAAGCAACAAATGCAGAGTCAGAATATCCAAGTTGACTCATCAGGTGCGGTTGCAACTGACGGTCAAACCTATGTGATCCAATGGGGTGATACCATGTGGGGAATCTCCCAGGCGACGGGGATTCCGATTGCTAAATTGGCCTATGATAATAATATTCAGAATGTTGACTTGATTTATGCTGGGGATACACTGATTCTCAAGCGAGACGGTCATGTTCCTGTGGACTATAGCTACAACGGTCAAGGCCAGCATTGTGCCATGACTAAGGTTGTAATTAATAATTATATCCATAATGGCAATAATGTGACCAATATTGACAATTCAACAAGGATCAATCTAACAAAGATTGAAAATAACACCTGGAACGAAATTGATCAATCGAGCCTTAACCTTACCTTCAAGCCATCTGTCACAATGAATGAGGAGAATAATGTAACTTGGAAAGTGACTGAAAAAGATCTGGAAGCTGCTGAAGCGAGTGGCCAGATAGTAAGCAATCTCGCTACATCTGATTCCAGAGCATCAACAAGTGAAGATCCCTCAAAAGTCGCAACAGCGGAAACAAGTGATAGGAGCTCCTCAGAGGGATCTGATTCTACTTCATCAGGTTCTAATGCAGACTCTTCAGGGTCTACCTCAATAGCTCCTGAGACAAGTGACGCAAAACAAAGTAGTTCTAGCTCAACTAGCTCTTCTAGCAGCGTTTCTTCATCTACAAAAGCTTCAAGCTCTGAAGCGGAGCTAGAGATGGATGAATTCTTGGATAAAATCCAAGCGGAAATTGAGTCCCTTCAAGCTAAGGATCTGAGCCAATCTGCTAGTCCTGCTTGGAATTTCTTGACTAACAAAGATGATTTCAATCAAAATGCCAGTCTTGTTGCAGATCTAGACATGGAGCAACTGTATACACCACGTGCTGAGACTCTAGTTGTAGATTTGAGTAAAAAAACAGCTAGCTCAGTTAAGAAGGCAGCGGAAGAGATCTATACTAAGCTCAAGCTCAAAGCATCTAGTTTGGCGGATGCTAGTTACTTGCAACTTGTTTTGACAAAGGAATCTGGCCGAGATGCCTTTAATGTCAAGGTTTATACAGAGGTTGAGGAATCTAGCTCTAGTTCCAGCTCCAGCTCTAGTTCAAGTGCGGTGATGAGTTCAACAACTTCTGATGATGATTTTACAGAAGTTAGCCGCAGTAGCTCTTCGGGAACTGGGTTCATTCGTCCTGAAACCAGCACCAGCACTAGCTCCAGTTCAGATTCAGATGAGGAGTGGGACTGATGATCAAACAATGGCTTACTAATAAATATGTTCGTATGGGACTGGCAGCTTTACTGGTGCTAGCCTTGGGCTTTGGAGGTTTCTATTACTGGGCCAGCCACCGCTTGGATAAGGTTGTTCAGGGGAAAACTTATCAATATTCCAGCGTTTTAGACGGCACTCAAAATGACAAAATGATGTATGTCACCTTTCAAATTGGAGGTAACCGGGTTGTTGTAACCCAGAGTCGTGAAGTTGCCCTAAAAGCGGCCAGCTCCCCAGAAGCCTTCCAAAAAACCTATGAGGAGCAGGCTGTGGAATGGCAGTACAATGTCACTCCGACAAGCCTCACCCTAGGAAAAAAAGAAAATGATGAACTTTCACAATGGCAATACAATGCAGTTTTTGCTCTAGGTGATCAGTTCACTTCCAATAGCTTTACTTATCAGATTGCTCGCGGCGGTCAAGGTGAAGTGAAGCAAAAGATGGTTTTCAAAGAAATCCAGTAAACGAGTGCAGCAGCCACCCATTAGGGTGGTTTTTGCTACTAAATGATTTAAAAAAAAAAAAAAAGAGAGGTGGATCTGTATGATCCGAATAGAAGGATTAAAAAAGAGCTTTGGCTCCAAAGTCGCCCTGGAGAATCTTGATTTAAACTGGGCAGGCGGTGAGATTTTAGGTTTTTTAGGACCGTCTGGTTCGGGTAAATCAACACTGATCAGTATCCTAACGGGTCAAGTGGATCCGGATGCAGGGCAGGTTCAGATTTTAGGGAAGGATGTCAGAAACCTAGGGGTGGAGGACTTTGCCCAACTAGGATTGATGAGTGAAGCTCTTGGCTTTTATGAAACCTTGACTGTTTACCAGAATCTAAGCTTTTTTAGTCGTTTTTTCCAAATTCCAATGCAGGCGGTTGATGATCTCTTGAAAATATTGGATTTATGGGAGGATCGGGATGTTAAGGCCTCCAAACTCTCGACGGGGATGCGGCAGCGGATGTTGTTGATTCGGGCGGTGCTGCATCAACCGAAACTCTTATTCTTAGACGAACCGACATCTGGTCTTGACCCAACTCTGGCACGAAAAATCCAGGATCTACTCTTGGAGTTGAAGGAAAAGGGGACCGCTATTTTTCTAACCACTCATAATATGGAAGAGGCCACACGGCTGAGCGACCGCCTGGCGATCTTACACAAGGGAAGCATTGTGGAGTCCGGGAGCCTTGAGGAGATTGGCCAGCGTCAGGCAACGGGAGAGGATCTTGTAACGCTCTCTTATCGGAATGGCCGGACTAAGACGGTTCCGCGTGCAGAGGTGAGTCAACACCTATCGGATCAAGTGGTTGGAATGGAGTCCAGAGAGATGGATTTAGAAATGATTTTTATGAAACTAACAGGAGCTTCCGGGTGTGTCAAGAATTTTGTGTAAACTCTAAAGTAGAATTTGAATGTGTGTATTAATTGGGCAAGAAATTGTAAGGATTCCCCTTTTGAGCTTAGTTGGATAACAAGAGAAATAGGGATTGGTGTCAAGGCTTTAAGCGAAGCGTGCCTTTACACCATATCCAATTTCTCTTAAACTAAATGAGGCTCAAAAGGGAAACTGCTCTTAGTAACTATTCATAAAACGATTCTAAGGTGTCACAACAGGCACTGATTGTTACACCTGTTTGATAAAGCTTAATAATCATTTTTTCCAGCTCATCATCTCTTCTTGAATAAGAAGGAATGGCTTTAGGGACAAATTCGCCATTACGATCTCTTGGAATAATGAGGTTTAAAGTTCCGTATTTGGTTTCAAACTTACGTGTGTAAGAACCGTTGCGACTATTTCCTGAGTTGTAGCCACTAACATCATAGGGTTCATATCCTAGAACAGAGGTCAACTCTGCCTGTAGAAGCTCATTTAGGGCTTGTTCCATAGAAGCACGGAAATACTCATTAATGTCTGAATGATTAGCTAGAAATGTGGTTAAATCTGTGATAAACTGGGTCATGGGAATAAATCTTTCTAGTAGTATTTTTGGTCTAACTCTACTATAACAGGATTTATTCCTTTTTTGCGTTTACACAAGATATTGTACAGTCTCATTGTTTTTTTCATTATATAGTATCTAGGATACTGTCGCAATTTCTAACTGTGAAAAGAATCGGACGAATGAGGGAGTGAAGACTATCCCTGATTTTTTTCTTTTTTCAAATTGGGACAAAAATGGGACACTTTTGCAAAATCCCCCTTTTCTGACACTCAAAAAAGCCTGATATAACAGGCTTTTCGAGGTTCATTATGGATGCCCCCTGCAGGGATCGAACCTGCGACCCACGGATTAAGAGTCCGCTGCTCTGCCAGCTGAGCTAAGGAGGCAAAAAATAGCTGTATTGGTGCCGAAAATTCATGGTTTGTATTGAACCCGCGCAAATAAGCAGGTGGGTGACATGCTCTAACTGAAGCTGCTTCCGTGTGGAACGGCCTGCACGCGGTTAGATGTCTTTGTCTCCCGGGTTATACAAAAAATAGTCGGTCAACACTTGAGTATGAATTCGTACACCACAGCGTATCTTTATATCTATCATACCACTTTTTTTTGAATTGGCAAGTAAAAAAGTTAAAAAAATGGAAACGTCATCATTTTTTGGCTTGATCAATCCAGTCTTTACGTGCAGCCAGGGCTTGTTCGTAACGGCCGGTTTGATTGGGTTGGAAATAGTGGCGGTTTTTGAGTTGAGCGGGTAGGTAGTCTTGGTTGACCCATTTGTCTGGGTAGTCGTGGGGATAGAGGTAGGTTTGTTTCTTACCGGTGTGTTGGCCGCTGCGGAGGTGGTCTGGAACGGGTAGGGAGCCGAAGGTTTCTAGGTCAGCTAAGGCTTGGTTCATAGCGGCGTAGGCAGAGTTGGATTTGGGGGAGAGGGCTAGGTCGACGATGATGTTTGCGATAATGATGCGGGCTTCGGGGAGCCCAATGCGTTTGGCGGCTTCAAGCCCAGTGACGGTATGGATTTGAGCTTGGGGGTTTGCGAGGCCGATGTCTTCGTAGGCGATGACGGTGAGGCGGCGGGCTAGGCTGTCTAAGTCGCCGCCTTTGATGAGACGAGCACCGTAGTGGAGGCTGGCGTCGACGTCGCTGCCGCGGATGGATTTCTGGAGGGTAGAGAGGAGGTCGTAGTGGCCGTCACCGTCTTTGTCGAGGGTGAGGTGGCTGCTTTGGAGGGAGTCTTGGAGGATATCCAGGGTGAGTTGGACTTGGCCATCCTCGTTTTTGGGGGTGGAGAGGGCGGCGAGTTCGAGGGTGTTGTAGGCGGCGCGGAGGTCGCCGTTGCTGGCCTGGCTGAGGAAGGTGAGGGCTTCAGAGGTCAGGTGGACGGGAAAGGGGAAGCCACGTGTGGGATCGTCGAGGGCGGCGCTGATGCCGTCTTTCATTTCGGTGGTGGTGAGGGGGTTGAGTTCAAAAATTTGGAGGCGGGAGCGGATGGCTGGGTTGATGGAGTAGAAGGGATTTTCGGTTGTGGCTCCGATGATGGTGAGCTGGCCGCTTTCCAGGAGGGGGAGGAAGAAGTCTTGTTTGTCCTTGTTGAGGCGGTGGATTTCATCGAGGAGGAGGACCAGGCTACCGGAGAAGCGGGCTTCTTCAGCGATTTCCTTCATACGTTGTTTGGTGTCTGTTGTGGCATTGAAGGTGCGGAAAACTTGGCCGGTGCTGCCGGCTAGGGCGCTGGCAATACTGGTTTTCCCGATGCCGGGAGGTCCGTAGAGGATCATGGAGAAGAGTTTGCCGGCATCGACCATGCGGCGAAGGACTTTTCCGGGCCCGACTAGGTGGGTTTGGCCAACGATTTGGTCGAGGTTGGTGGGCCGCATGCGTAGGGCCAGGTTTTGATTCATGACTTTCTTCCTCCTTCAATCTTGTGGTAGAATAATAACTACTATTATAGCACACAGGAGGAGGCCAATCCCATGGCTAAATATGGATTTATTGAGGTCTTAGACCAGGAACTGGACCGGGCTTTTCCCTTTGACTACGAGATTCAATGGGACAAGAAAAATCACGCTGTTCAGCTCTCTTTTTTGTTAGAAATTGCCAATCAGAAGCAAGTTGCCTTGCTGGACGAGGAGGACCAGGTTTTTGCGGAGGAGCTTTTGTTGGAGGAGACACTGTTGTTTGTCAATCCAGCCAGGTCCCGCTATGAGGCGGCGGACTATTTGACGGTTCTGCCCTATGACCCTAAGGTTGGTTTTTCCCGAGAATTTTTAGCTTATTTTGTCCAATTTTTGTCAGACCTAGCTGAGTCTGGCTTGGATGCCATTTTTGATTTTTTACAAGATGAAGAAGCGGAAGATTTTGAATTGGTTTGGGATCAAGTGGCTTTTGATCGTGGTTTGGAAAAAGTGGAAGAGGGGATGTCCTATCCCTATCCGCGTTATTAGGAGGAAAAAGGATGTGGCAGGAATTAGCGGTTATTGTAAAGCGTGAGGGCGAAGAGTGGATGAGTGACCTCTTGATTGGTCTGGGAGCCCAGGGTGTGGCGATTGAGGATAGTCAAGAGTTTCAGCGGCAGGAAGATGGGTTTGGAGAATTGTTGCCAGAGGTGGCGGTGCTGCCGACGGTGACGATCCGTGCTTATTACCCGGAACAGGTGGATTTGTCTCAGTTGCGCGTGGAGTTAGAGACTGTGATTGCGGCAGCTCCAGTGGACTTTGACAAGTCAGAGATTCGGGTAGAGACTCAGAACCTGGAAGAAGAGGACTGGGCTGAAAACTGGAAGAAATATTATGAGCCAGCCCGGATTAGCCAGCAGTTGACAATTTTGCCCTCTTGGACAGAGGGCTACCAGCCTGTTCCTGGGGAGAAACTGCTTCGCCTGGATCCGGGGATGGCCTTTGGGACTGGGACCCACCCAACTACAAAATTGAGTCTTTATGCCTTGGAGCAGGTGTTACGGGGGGGTGAACGGGTTCTGGATGTCGGAACCGGAAGCGGGGTCTTGTCCATCGCGGCTGTTCAGCTAGGTGCCCAGCAGGTGTTTGCCTATGATCTCGATGAGGTTGCCGTGAAGGTGGCTCAAGAGAATATTGACTTGAATCCTGATGCAGAGCGGATCCAAGTTGCCGCAGGGAATCTGTTGGTCGGAGTGGAAGAGCGGGCCCAGGTTATTGTTGCCAATATTCTAGCGGATATTCTGGTTCTCTTGACAGAGGATGCCTACCGTCTTTTGGAGGAGGAAGGCTACTTGATTATGAGTGGGATCATTGCAGATAAGTGGTCCCAGGTGCGGGAAGCTGCTGAGGCGGCTGGTTTCTATTTGGAACGCCAGATGATTGAAGGTGAATGGAATGCGGGCATCTTTAAGAAGACCCAGAATCCGGAAGGCGTGATTGGAGGCTAGAATGCAGCAGTATTTTGTCCCAGGCCCGGTGACCAATCCCTACCAGGTCCAGGAGAAGGATCTCCTTAAACATTTATTTTCAGTTCTCCGCCTGCAGGAAGGGGAGCAGTTGATTTTTGTGTTTGACCAAGGAGAAAAATGGCAGGCACGTTTGATCGATCGGGATGCGGTCCTCTTTGAATTGGAACAGTCGGTCCCTGCTGACAAGGAGTTGCCGGTGCAGGTGACCCTGGCCTGCGCCTATCCCAAGGGGGATAAGTTGGACTTGGTGGCGCAAAAGGCGACTGAACTGGGGGTGCACCAAATCTGGGGTTTTCCAGGTCAATGGTCGGTGGTCAAATGGGATGCCAAAAAGTTGGCCAAGCGGCAGGAGAAGTTACGCAAGGTGGTCTTGGGAGCGGCTGAGCAAAGTAAACGCGACCTCTTGCCCCAGGTGGAACTTCTGGAGAGCCAGGCTGAGCTACTGGCTTGTTTTACGGAGTTTGATTTGGTTTTAGTGGCCTATGAGGAGGCAGCCAAGGCGGGAGAACGCAGCCGCCTGGCTCAGGCTCTTGGTCAGCTGGCAGCAGGTCAGCGGGTCCTATTGTTAGTTGGTCCTGAAGGTGGTTTCAGTCCCCAGGAAATTTCTTCCTATGAGGAAAGGGGAGCCCAGCTGGTCGGCCTTGGCCCACGGATTCTCCGCGCGGAAACCGCACCGTTTTACCTCTTGAGTGCGATTTCCTACCAATTAGAATTACTTGGAAATCAGTGAAGCTTTGTGTTTTGAGGGAATCGGTCCACATCGTAGGAAACTCCTAGACGGGCGAAGTGTCTAGGAGTTTTTCGGTGTTATTGAAGGTTAGTCAGAGGAATTTCGGCACTTTTAGTCGTTCTGTCCTTTTAGATGGAGAGAAGATTGGACTCAGGTCTGTCTTTTTTACAATTGGTCGCGGTTACGCCTAGAATAGTATGGTATAATAAGCACATTGATAGAATTGGGGTTTCTGTCTTTCTTAGACGGCCTCAATCAAAACTAGACGATGTATGGAAAAGGAAAGTAGGAACCAGAATATGCGGACTTTGTTAATAGGGAATACGTCTTATGTAACGGAGACCTTTATTCAAGAGAGTTTCCCTCAGGGAGAGGTCTTTATTTTTGGAGACTCTGATTTAGATGCGGGGCAGAACCAGAATTTGACAGTGGTTACACCCGAGCAGAGTCCCTTCAACTTGACGGAGATTTTAGAGGCTTATGATTTTGAACAAGTGGTCTTTTTCTCAGACCATCTAAGCTACAAGAATCCAAGTGCCAAGTCGCTTGTGGTTTTGCAGGAATTTCTTAGTATTTTAGTGGCTGGTAAGGCCTCTATCAGCAAATTCTTGTACCTAACAGGTCCGCAGCTGCAGTCCAATTTCCCTGGTTTGCAGGAGTTGGAGGCAGACTTGCTGGCGACCTTGACGGAGCAGCCTTACAAGATTCTGCACCTGCCCTATCTCTTTTCAAATTGGGAGCAGGAAAGCTATTTTGCCAAGCTGTTGAGCCAGGCTCAGCAGCGAGGTCGGATGGAATTTGCGGAGTCCGAGGAGCAGCCGGCGCTATTTATCAAGCTTGAGGCACTGTCCTCCCTTGTTTATCGGATTCTTGATAGCTGGGATAACCAGGTCGAGACTCTGGCCTGGCGGCCAAGTACACCAGCGACTTTTGGTGATCTTGCAGCCTTCTTGCAAAAAGACGAAGTCTTGGCCGACCTGGAAGTTCACTTCCGAGGTCAGGAGCAAGAGCTTTATCAGGATTTACGGGGACCTCGGTTAACGGAGCGTTACCAGTGGTCTGAGCCAGCTGCTATCTTGGATTTGCCTGTGGTGGCGGGCCTTCAGACAGCGGAGCAGATGGCTCTTCCTTTGAAGGCCACTTCGTCTCCCTGGATGGATGGGTTAGTACTTTTGGTTGGAGCATTAGTGGCTCAAGGTTTGCAGCTCTTGGTGGCCCAGCAATCCTTTGCCCTATCCTTGTCCTTCCCATTGCTGTATTTGGTCTTGGTGGCGCAAGCACGGGGTATTAAGAAGGGCTTCCTAGCTCTAGGCTTGGTTGTCTTTCTACAGCTACTGTTGGCCCAAGGGCAAGCGATGAGTCTATTAAGCTCAGCCGCTTTTTGGATTCAGATTTTGGCCTATGTATTGGCAACAGCCCTTGCCGGTTATTTGCAAATGCAAAGTCTGGATCGACAAGCTGCTTTACAGGCTGAGCAAACGGCTCTCTTGCGTGAGCACCAGGCTCTCCAAGAAAATTACCGCCATGTCTTGGAGGACCGCCAATCCTTGCGCTACCAAATCCTGAGTGAACGGGGTGGTTTTGGCTATTTTGCAACCCTGTTTAACCGTCTGGCTCAAGCTCCAGGCAAAACCCTGTTTGCGGAAGCTTTGAGCCAATTGGACACCAAAATTCAGGCTCAAAAAATGGGGATTTACCGCTTTGACCAAGGCCTGGTGACCGCCCGCTTGGTAGCAGCGATCCAAGAGGGGATGCCTGAGAAAATGGACTTATCGGTTCTACCACGGGTGGCGACTCGGATTCAAGAAGGATCAGCCTGGGTCAATATTGACCTCTTGGCAGGTTATCCGGCCTACGCTATCAGCATTAAACCTTTTGGTCAGGTAACCTATCTACTTTGGATTGAGGGTGTGGATTTCCAACACATGAATCTGCAGGAGTCCCAACAAATTGAATTCTTCGTCCAATTGCTGGCCTTCTTTTTGGAAAGAGAAGAGACCGGCCGGCGTTTGGGTCGAGTTGAAGGGAAGGAGTAGCCTATGGACTGGATTTTTCTAGGCCTGGTTTTGCTAGTCCATGTCATATGGGCTAGCTACTTGACTAGCCAACGCAAGCGAGGAGTCCTTCACTTTCCAGGTTACTATGCGCTTTTTGCCTTTCTGTTACCAATCTTTGGTCCCTTGCTGTTGTCCATTATTCATTTGAGCCAACAAATTGAATTGGATCCAAAATTGGTCGAGGAACCGGTTGAATGGGGGGTCGAAACGCAAACGCAAGGCGTTGATTTGGATCCGCATCAAGGGCTTGTATTGCCACTGGAGACCGCTCTGCTGTTAGAGGATAGTCGGGTGGCTCGGGGACTTCTGTTGGATTTGCCTCTGGATAAGGCCAAGGATAATTTGGAATTGCTCTTTATGGCACGGCAGCACAAGGATCCGGAGTTGGTTCACTATGCTGCCAGTATGATTGCCAGTGTCCAGGAAGATTCGGAGCGGGAGATTCGGAGCCTGCGTCAGCGTTATGAGGAGGCTCCTCATGAACCTGCTCGCCTCAAAGCCTATCAGAAAGCCTTGGAGGCGTATTTGGCGCTGGATCTCTTGGAGGGGCAGGCTCGTCGGGCTTATTTAGTCCAAGCGCGACGCTTAGCTAGTGCCCAAAAGGAGCAGTCGCACCACTTTAAAGGTAGTCTCCGCTTGGCGCAGATTAATTTGGATTTAAAAGATTATGAGGAAGCCCAAGAAAACCTCTATACCCTGCTGTCCCAATGGTCGGATCGGGAAGAGGTTTGGATGTTGGTGCTTCGCTATTATTATGAATTGCATGATGCTTGGAATTTCCGCAAAGCCTTGGCTTCGGTACGGGATGAAGGTATCTATATTACCCATGAAAATGAAGCCAATTTACGCTTCTGGGAGCAACGCTTAGAAGGTCTTGTTTAAGGATTGGATTGTCACTGAGGAGAGAAGGAGCTAATTAAGGGTTAAAGAAAACTATGATGAAAAAATCATAATTTGTTCTACAATATCTAAAAAAGATAACAGATAAGCCGAAGTCATCCTGTTAAAACCAAAAGATATGGAGGAACGTATCGACCTCACTGTTCAAAGTTTACAACATTGAATAACGAGGGGATAGGGACAGTTGAAAGAAGACAATTCTTTAAAAGGAGATCTCAATGGTGATCCGAACTCAAAAGGTGCGACTTTATCCCAACCAGACCATGAAGAAGGTTCTAGATGACTTGTGTGATTATCGCAGGTATTGTTGGAATCAAGGATTGGCTTTGTGGAATGATTTGTATGATGCTTCCTTGATTTTGGAAGATCAAAAACTCCTTCCTAACGAACGTAAGGTTCGTAATGAGCTAGTCGCTAATAAGGAAGATTGGCAGTATCAACTGTCGGCCCGGTGTTTACAATTAACCATTTCTGATTTGGGTAAGGCTTGGAAAAACTTTTTCGACCCTTCCCTTCCTGATTGGGGCAAACCTGGTTTTAAATCTAAAAAAGCTTCTAGACAAGGTTTTAAGACGGACAGGGCTAAGATTGTAGACGGGAAGTTACGATTAGATAAACCAAGAGGAATCAAGACTTGGTACGACTTGAAATTCAGAGGTGCCAAGAATTTGAACGGAGATTTGAAAACTATCTCAATCTACTGTGAAAATGGCAAATATTGGGCGAGTTTACCTTTTGAGGTAGAAATCGACAAGAAAGACACAACTGGTAAGCATACAGCTGTTGACCTCAATATCGGACATTTTAACTATACTGAGGGTGAAATTTCCGTCCTACCTAGCAAACTCAAAAAACTCTATGAACGCATTCAGCTTTATCAAAGACAGCTGGCTAGAAAACGTGTTGTAAATGGAAAAAAGGCAACTAAATCCAAGAATTACGCTAAGACGAGAGCCAAGTTACAGCGTGACTATCGGAAGGTCGCAGTCATGCAGAACAATATTCTTCATGAGTTTACAACAGAACTAGTGACGGACTTTGATAAAATCGTTATCGAAGATTTAGATGTTAAGAGAATGCAGATGTCTCATGTTGCATCCAAGGGCTTGCATCGCTCTATGCTTGGACGGTTCAGGCAGGTCTTAACCTATAAGGCTGTTTGGTACGGTAAGGAGATTATCCTAGCTGATAAACATTATCCAAGCACGCAACGTTGTTCCGCTTGCGGTTACATCCAGACAGGTGAGGACAAAATCGGTTTAGCAGGTAATGCAAAACATGGAACCAGGCACCACGAATACATTTGTTATGAGTGTGGATTTGTGGGAGACCGGGATGAAAACGCAGTTGCCAATCTTTTGGCGTTAATTTAAAACAATCAGGGGTGGGCTACACCCTTAGGCTATCAGAGTTAGTCACTGTCATTACCCTCTTGTAGGATATGGGAATACTAATGATGACGGTAGTAAATAAAATTAAGAAAGGAAGTCTATATATTCTTTCTCAAATGTGGTTAAGTCTATAAATGACTACGTTTGGTTATATTTTATATAGTAGAAAAGTATGAAAATTGCCCTTATTTTTGAAGGTTCTTATCCCTATGTTCATGGGGGTGTTTCAACCTGGGCTCATGACTACATTCAATCCTTGCCAGAACACGAGTTTATCATCTGGACGGTGCATCCTGGAGCTTCTGTATCCAAGGAACCGGTTTATGAAATGCCTGCCAATGTGGTTGCCTTTTATGAGGTCTTTTTGGACCAGGCACCCCAGGTTCGTGGGACGGAGCCATCAGGCTTGTCAGATTCGGAAAGGTCTAGTCTACAGGCCTTGATTCGTGGGACGGAGCCATCTTGGTCGCAGCTCTTTCAAGCGGCTCAGGCAGGGCGCCTTGATCCAGCCTGGTTGACGCGAAGCTCGGACTTTATCTCCTGGGTGGAGGATGTGGCCAAGCAGTCCTATCCTCTGGTTCCGTTTACGGATTTCTATTATTCCATGCAATCCATGCTTAGCCCTCTGTTAACAGTTCTTGGGGCTGAGATTCCCCAAGCAGATGTCTACCATGCGGTTTCGACGGGTTATGCGGGAGTTTTAGGGGCGCTGGCCAGCCAGCAAACTGGTCAGTCTTTCTTTGTGACAGAACACGGGATTTATAGTCGGGAGCGGGAAGAAGAGATTCTCAGTTCCAACTGGGTTCTGCATGCCTTGAAACAAGCTTGGATTTCTTATTTCAATCAATTGGCGCAGCTGGCCTATGACCGTGCCGATCAAATCACTTCCCTGTTTGAAAATGCCCGTAAAACGCAGATTGCCTTGGGTGCGCCAGCCCAGAAGACCAGGGTCATTTCGAATGGGATTCATTATGACCGATTTAATGGAATCCCGCTCAAGGGTCCGGGAGATTGGGTGGACATTGGGGCCATGATTCGTCTGGCTCCGATTAAGGATGTTTTGAATTTGATTCGCGCTTTTGCGGATGTCAGTCAGGTTCTCCCCAATGTCCGTCTGCACATTCTTGGGGATACGGTGGATCCAGACTATGCCCAACAATGTTACCAATTGGCTGAAGATTTGGAGCTAGACCGGCTGATTTTTGCCGGCCGGGTTGATGTTGGCTGCTACATGAAGGAGTTAGACTTTACGGTTCTGTCCAGCTTGTCTGAAGGCCAACCCTTAGCTGTGTTGGAGTCCTTGGCCGCGGGTCGTCCCTGTGTGACGACCGATGTGGGGGCCTGTCGCGAGCTGTTAGAGGGTGGTCCTCTAGACCAACTTGGTTTAGCTGGGGTGACGGTGGCGCCGACCGATAGTCAGGCTTTGGCCCAGGCCATGATTAAAATGGCTTTATCAGAAGGTGCTCGCTGGCGGATGGGTCAGGTGGGTCGCCAACGGGTAGCCCGGAGCTACCAACACCAGCAGATGATTAAAAAATACCAGCAGATGTATGAAGGGAGGCTGATCTAGTGGCCGGAATCGGTTTTGAATTGCGAAAAATTTATGATGAACAGACTCCCCTCTCCAAGGAGAAGGCTTACGGCTATACAAGCTTGATCTATGTCGGTCCCTTCTTGCTGGGCTTTTTCCTGGTTGGTTTGGTGCAAGTATTGGCCCAGTTTACCCTGGTGGATGCGGCGAGTCGCTTGCAGGTTTTAACAGCCATTACCTATGCCATGTTGGGCTCCTTGGGGCTCCAGAGTCTGGTTTCCTATCTGGTCAGTCGCTATTTGGCGGACTGTCTCTATCAGGATCAGGAAGACAAGATTCTACCTTCCTTTTTTGCCTCTAGCGCCCTGCTGTTAGTCTTAGGGGCCGTCCTGTATGGGCTTTTCCTGCTGTTTGCGGGGTTGAGTCCCTGGGCCTATCTCTTGAATTTGCTCTTATTTGAGGTACTGACCTTAATTTGGAATGCTATCCAGTATTTAACAGCCATTCAGGAATACCGCTCGATCAGTAAGGCTTTTCTACTTGCAGCAGGAATCCTAGCTGTGGTGGGCGGTTCAGCGGCTTATCTGGGTCTGGACCAAGGCCTATTAATTGGGACCTGTTTGGCCTATGGTTTTATCCTGATTCGGATGGTCGGTCAGATTCTCTTACACTATCCAAGTAATCACCGCCTGTCCTTTGAATTTTTGAGTCGGGTGGATGACTACGCGGATTTGGCGCTTGTCGGTCCGCTCATGTTCCTAGGCCTGTACGGGCACGTTGTTCTAGCCCTCTACAGTCCCTTGAGTCAGACCGTCTCCGGTCTGTTGCGCCAAGCTCCGAGTTATGATTTTGGCCTCCTCTTGGCCTTTCTCCTGCCCCTCTTTGGCTTGGTGACCTATGTCATTTCGGTTGAGGTTTTCTTTTATCCACACTTTCACCGCTTTTTCCTTTTGTACAATAAAAAAGGCAATTACCTCAGTCTGCAACAGGCTGAGCGCGAAATGATGCAGGTTTTGCAGCGGGAACTGGGCTACCTCATTTGGAAACAGGTCATTGCGACCAGCTTGCTCATGGTGGTGCTCAACCTCCTGCTCTTGCCGATGGAAGCGAGCCTGCCAAGTCAGAGCCTCTTTCTGTTGAACCAGCTTTGCCTGGCTTATGGAATTTATGGAATCGGCAATGCCTACCTGCTAACCCTGCTTTATTTTGCGGACTATCGTGGGGCTAAAAGCCTGGCGCAAATCTTTGCGCTCCTGTCTCTGGGTCTATCCGCTCTTCTAGCTTGGACAGCCCCAGCCTACTTGGCTTGTGGTTTCCTACTTGCCAGTCTAGCCTTGGTCCTCCTAGCTCGCAAACGCTTGGGCGGTCTGCAGGAACAAATGACCTACCATGTCTTGGGCCACCCAGCTCAAGCAGCCCAAAGCAGAAAAAATACCTATCGGCAACTAGCCCAGAAATTAGAAAAACTTTTTGCCAAATTCGAATAAAGAAGTAGCCCCGGGAGTTGGTCCCGGGGCTACTTCTTTATTCGTTCATTTTAACGTTGGGCATCCCATTCGGCATAAAACTGTTCCAAATAGGTTTCTAGGAATCGGTGGCGCTCCTGGGCCAGTTCTTTGGCATAGGCGGTGTTCATGCTATCTTTTAATTTTAGCAGTTTTTCGTAGAAGTGCATGATGGCCGTGTCCTGGCCACTTCGGTATTCTTCCAAGGTCAGCTGTTCTCGGGGTTGCATGGCAGGATCATGGATGGGTCTGCCTGTATGTCCAGAATAGGCCATGGTTCGGGCAATGCCGATAGCGCCTAGAGCATCCAGGCGGTCGGCATCTTGGACAACCTGTCCTTCGAGTGTGGATACGGTCTGGGTCTGGTTGCCCCCTTTGAAGGACATATGTTGGATAATATCCATGGTATGGTCTCGGTCTTGGGACCCAAGACCATTGCTTGTCAGCCAGGTGTGAACTTTTTGGAGACCAATGGCTTCGGTTTCATTTAGTTTACCATCCGCAAGGTCATGCAACAGGGCTGCTAATTCACAAATAAAGAGATCAGCGCCTTCTTTTTGGCCAATGGCTAGGGCCAGATTGGTCACGCGGTGAATATGCCACCAATCGTGGCCTGAGGCTTCGCCATTGAGTTCTTGAAAGACATAGGCTCTGGCCTTTTCTAAGATCGCTTGTTTATTGGTCATGGGTGTCCTTTCTGGTAAGTGTGAGTGGCTTTGCTTCTCAGTATAACATGGTTGGTGGAGAAAAGGAAAGAAGTTGGAGGAGTGGATGTATTACAGTAAAACCTGGACCTATCAGCCCCTAGCGAGACGGCCTTTGGTGGGCTATGCGCCGGATATTCGGTCTACGGATACTGGCAAGACCAGTCTTCTTTTCCTCTCCCTGACCTGGCGGGATCTGGAGCCGGAAGAGGGCCGGTATTGTTTTGAAGGCTGGGAAAGGCGCCTGAACTTTTCGCGCTTGAGGCAGGGAGGGCAGCGCCTGGTCTTTCGTTTGGTTCTGGATTATCCGGCTTTTAAGGGGAGTCCGGCCTTGCCCGCCTGGCTTTTGGAGCGTATTCCGGCTCGGCCTTATCGGAGTCCTTTTGGTCAGGGACTGGCGCCCGATTATGGTCATGCGGAGCTGGCAGCGGCCTATCGGCGCTTGGTTTTGGCTCTAGGTCAAGCCTGGGGCCAGGATGGCTTGCTGGCCTATATCGAGTTGGGTGGTCTAGGCCACTGGGGCGAGTGGCACCAGCTGGCTAGTTTGGGACCCTTGCCCCAGGGCGATTTTGCCCAGCATTTTTATGTCGATCCGTGGTTTCAAGCCTTTAGGTCTTGTCGGCTCTGCCTGCGACGGTCTTTTGCCTGGCTGGATCCCCACAGGAGCTATGGTTTCTATCATGATGAGCTGGGTGACCTGGCTCAGACGCGGGTTTGGCTGGATGAGTTGGTTCAGGGTGGTGAATCTTTTGACGGGGCTCAGATGCGGGGGCTGGGGCGGTCTGGTTTGGAGCGAGTTTGTGGGGGCGAGTGGTCTTCCAAGTGTTTGTGGGCGCCCTGGAATTCGGAATTGCGGGCTCAGATGCGGAATGTGGGGCTGTCGTTTTTGGGGCCGGCTCTGCCCCAGAATGCGGAGACGGCTCGGCTTGTGGAGGAGTGTTTGGGTTATCAGTTGTGGCTGCCGCAGGTTCAGTCGGTGTCGAGCTTGCTGGGGACTTGCTTATGTCTGACCTGGGCGAATCAGGGGCTGGCTACCTTTCCCTTTGACTGGCCGGTTTACTTGGCTTGGGAGACCTGGCAGGGGGAGCGGGGGCGGAGTCGTTTGCGGGTGAGACTGAGTCAGCTGAGGCCGGGGCAACGGAGCTGGTTCTTTGCTTGGCTTCCCCGTCCCTTGCTGACTTATAAGTCCTTGAGTCTGAGTGTGGAAGATCCGTTAGCGCAAAAGGCTCTGCTTATTTTTTCCCAAAAGGCTGAAAAGGGTGATGGGAGCTTGATTCTCTAGGTCTGGGCTATTTCCATGCTAAGGGAAAAATGGTAAAATAGGGAACACAAGAACAAGGGGGAGCAGGATGTCAAAAGAAGAGAATTTAACAGGGGCCCAGGTTGTTGCCCTGACAAGAGAGTATTTATCGCCTGAAGATGTGGCCTTTGTCCAAAAAGCTTTGATTTATGCGGTTGATCGCCATAGTGGGCAATTCCGGAAGTCGGGTGAGCCGTATATCATTCATCCGATTCAGGTTGCGGGCATTCTGGCTAAGCTGAAGCTGGATGCTGTAACGGTAGCTTGTGGCTTCCTGCACGATGTGGTCGAGGATACGGTGGTGTCCTTGGAGAATTTGGAGCAGGAATTTTCCAAAGAAGTTAGCCTGATTGTGGATGGTGTGACCAAGTTGGGCAAGGTGACCTACAAGTCCCATGAGGAGCAATTGGCCGAGAACCATCGGAAGATGCTCATGGCCATGTCTCAGGACATGCGGGTGATCTTGGTGAAGTTGGCGGATCGCCTGCACAATATGCGGACCTTGAAGCACCTTCGTAAGGACAAGCAGGAGCGAATTGCTCGGGAAACAATGGATATT
The DNA here is from genome assembly GCF_025447695.1 of Streptococcus danieliae. Lineage (NCBI taxonomy): Bacteria > Bacillati > Bacillota > Bacilli > Lactobacillales > Streptococcaceae > Streptococcus > Streptococcus danieliae. The sequence goes on from NZ_JAOBSU010000002.1 coordinate 21,051, forward strand.
TATGCTCCGCTGGCTCACCGCCTGGGGATTTCCAGTGTCAAGTGGGAGCTGGAGGACTTGTCCTTCCGGTATTTGAATGAGGTTGAATTTTATAAGATTACTCATTTGATGAAAGAAAAACGGCGGGAGCGTGAGGCGCTCGTAGAGGAAGTGGTTGCCAAAATTACGAAGTACGCAGCCGAGCGGAATCTCGATGGGCAAATTTATGGTCGTCCCAAGCATATTTACTCCATCTACCGGAAGATGCAGGATAAGAAAAAGCGCTTCGAAGAAATCTATGACCTGATTGCTATCCGTTGTATCTTAGAGACCCCAAGTGAAGTCTATGCCATGTTGGGCTATGTCCATGAATTGTGGCGGCCGATGCCTGGACGTTTCAAGGACTACATTGCCAATCCCAAGGCCAATGGCTACCAGTCGATTCATACGACGGTTTATGGTCCTAAGGGGCCAATCGAGTTCCAAATCCGGACCCAGGAAATGCATGAAGTTGCTGAATACGGGGTTGCGGCACACTGGGCCTACAAAAAAGGGATCAAGGGCAAGGTCGATAGCAAGGAATCCGCTATCGGGATGAACTGGATTTCTGAAATGATGGACCTGCAAGAGCATGCCGGGGATGCCCAGGAATTTGTCGATACGGTCAAGCAGGACTTTTTGGCAGAAGAGATTTATGTCTTTACGCCAGATGGAGCAGTCCGTGCCCTGCCTAAAGAATCAGTGCCGATTGACTTTGCTTATGAGATCCATACCAAGGTCGGGGAAAAAGCGACCGGTGCCAAGGTCAATGGCCGGATGGTCCCACTGACCACCAAACTGAAAACGGGCGATCAGGTGGAGATTATCACCAGTGCCAATTCCTTTGGACCAAGCAGGGACTGGATTACTATTGTTAAAACCAGCAAGGCCCGGAACCGCATTCGTCAGTTTTTCAAAAACCAAGACAAGTCTCTATCGATTGATAAGGGGCGGGAGCTTTTGGTGGAGCAATTCCAGCAACATGACATGCAGGCCAACCAGTTCCTGGATAAGAAGCACCTCGATGCCTACCTGGAGAAATTCAGTTACAAGTCTGAGGAAGCCCTGTATGCAGCGATTGGTTTTGGTGAGGTTAGTGCCATTTCGGTCTTTAATCGGTTGACTGAAAAGGAACGCCGGGAGCTGGAGCGAGAGAAGGCGCGTGCCCAAGCAGAAGAACTTCTTTATGGTGGTGAGATTAAGAGTGAGAAAACCAGCAACACAAAATCTCGCCAAGAAGAAGGGGTTGTGGTCAAAGGAGCTCCAGGCTTGTTGATCCGCATGGCCAAGTGTTGTAACCCTGTCCCAGGGGATGCCATTGTTGGCTATATCACCAAGGGTCGAGGAGTTGCTGTCCACCGCGAGGACTGTATGAACCTGCGGTCGCAAGAAAACTATGAGCAAAGACTCTTGGATGTCGAGTGGGAAGGTACTGGATCTGGCCACAAGGAATACACAGCCAATATTGATATTTACGGCTTGAATCGGACCAGTCTCCTCAATGATATTTTACAGGTGCTTTCAAACTCAACCAAGAATATTTTCATGTTTAATGCCCAACCTTCCAAGGATATGAAGTTTGCGACCATTCACGTTTCTTTTGGAATTTCTAGTTTAGCCAACCTAACAACGGTGGTCGATCGGATTAAGAATATTCCAGATGTTTATTCTGTGAAAAGAACAAATGGGTAGGGGCTGTTATGCGAGTTGTTTTACAGCGGGTAAAGGAAGCTTCTGTTTTTATTGACGGAGAAGTACATGGGGCCATTGGCTTCGGTTTCCTCTTGTTGGTTGGAATTGGTCCTGAGGATACGGCGGAGGATTTGGCCTATCTGTGCCGTAAGATTGTCAATATGCGGATTTTTTCCGATGACCAAGGGAAAATGAACCGTTCCATTCAGGATGTTGGCGGATCGATTTTGTCCATTTCCCAATTTACTCTTTTTGCCCAAACCAAAAAAGGCAATCGTCCGGCTTTCACAGGGGCAGCTCAGCCGGATTTGGCCAAGTCGCTTTATGATGATTTTAATCAGTTATTAGGGGAATTTGTGTCCCTGGAAACCGGTGTGTTCGGGGCGGATATGCAGGTGGCCCTGGTCAATGATGGGCCGGTGACGATTTTATTGGATAGTAAGAATCCCTAGGAGGTGCAGATGAAGGATATGACAATGGCGGAATTGGCAACCTTGCAGGAGCAACAGGAGCTAGCAATCCTGGACGTTCGAGACCAGGAAGATTTCCTTGCCTGCCATTTTGCAGGCTCCCTCAACATTCCTGAGCCAGACCTAGAAGCGCAGCTGGACCAATTGGACCGGAACCAGGTCTATCATGTGGTCTGCACCAAGGGAATCCGGGCGGAACGGGCTAGTCAGCTCTTGGAAAAACGAGGCTATGAGGTGGTTCGGATTGTGGACGGCTGGGCTGCTTACTAGAATACAAAAGCTGCTTCAAGTGTGATGCTTGAAGCAGCTTTTTAGTACAGTTTTATTGAAGAATTTCGACATAGAGTTGGTCGGCTAAGTTTAGGGGCAGGCTGACTTTTTTTTCGGGTAACTGTAGTTCGACGGTTTGGAGAAAACTGTCCTTTTTGATCAGGTGGAAGCTTGTTCCCAAGTGGAAGTTTTGTTCTTCCAGGTAGTCGATAAAATCAGGTTGATCGGGAAAGCGGCGGAGACTATAATCTCGGCCTGTCTCTGCTTGGGAAAGCTGCTGGGTAAAGTCTTCCTGTAAAAGCTCCTGCTGGCGCGGGATGCGTCCACCGTGGGGGCAGTAGTCTGGGAACTGGAGCATGATTTCCAATTGGTTGATAAACTGGTCTGATACGCTATGCTCCAAAACTTCAGCTTCTTGATGGATGTCCTGGCTGGCATAGCCCAGATTTTGGATCAGAAAGACTTCGATCAAGCGGTGTTTGCGGTAGAGGTTGGAAACCTGCACCATGCCCTTGGCTGTGACCAGGTAGCCTTTTACCTTGTCTTTGATAATCCAGTCTTCCTGGATCATTTTTTTGAGCATTTCAGAAGTTGCTGGTTCAGAGACACCCATGAGCTGGGCAATTTCTTTGTTGGTCATTTTTCCAGGTGCCTGGCTTCGCTCATAGATTCGCTTGAGATAGTCTTCCTTGTTGGGGGTCATGCTGGGTCTCCTTTGTTTTGCGTCTAGATGATACTTCTTCATACGTCGTTAGCTTCGACTTGCTTAACTTCAGTTATGCCTGCGTCTCGCTGCCTAGTTTAAATTTAAAATCGTTTGAGTAATGATTTTAGATTGGAAGTAGTAGTAGTATAGCAAAAAAATGGACAGCTGGCCTAGCTCTTATTTCAGTCCTTCATAGATTTTGTCGAGATTCCACTTCATCATGGTGTAGTATTGGTCTCCGTCTTGTCCTTTTTTGGCCAGGGAATCTGTAAAGATGGTGGAATAGATTTTTAGCTGGCTTTGTTCGGCTACCTGGTTCATGGCTTTGGGGGCGACTGAGGTTTCTAGGAAGAGGTGTTTGACCTTGGACTGGCGGATGGTATCGAGAATGGTTTGCAATTGTTGGGGTGTCCCCTGCGCTTCTGTGTTGATCTCCCAAATATAGGCAGGGGTGACATGGTAGGCCTTGGCAAAGTATTTAAAGGCTCCTTCCGAGGTTACTAGGAGTCGTTGCTCCTCTGGGATGTCCAGAAACTTGGACTGGGCTTCTTGGTGCAGGGCTTGGAGACGGACGATGTAGAGATCTGCATTTTTTTGGTAGAAGCTGGCATTTTGGGGGTCCTTTTCTTGGAGGGCTTTGGTGATGGTTTGGACATACTGGATTCCATTAGCCAGGTCTAACCAGGCGTGGGGGTCGGTTTCTTCTTGGTGGCCAGAGAGGTAGAGTGGGGTGACTCCTTGGCTGGCTGCAATGACATCCTTGCCAAATTGTTTGTGGCTGCTTCGGACCATTTTCGAAAACCAGCCATTACCACCGGTTTCCAGGTTCAAGCCGTTGTAAAAGACCAGGTTTGCGTCGCTGACCTTGGCAATATCTTCTGTGGTTGGTTCATACTCGTGGGGATCTTGGCCACGTGGGACAAGGCTAGAGACCTGGAGGCGATCTTGGCCGACCTGTTGGACCATATCCTCTAGGATAGAATTGGTGGTGACAACGGAGATGGCTTGGGTCTGACTTCTATCAGTAGTGCGCTCTTGACTCCCGGTCCAAGCTCCCAGAAGGAGTCCCATTCCGACTAGAGCTAGTCCGATTTGTTTCAGAACGCTTCTTTTTCCTTTTTTGGAAAAAAGAAATGAAAAGGCAAAACAAAGGGCTGCAGTTAAAACAATGGTTGGCCCAGAGGCCCAGTTAAAGGTATAGCTGAAGTAAAGGCCAATGATCGAGGCGAGGACTGCAACGAAACTGGAGAGGGCCATCATTTTAGGGAGTTGGTCGGTCCAGAGGTAGGCGGTTGCGGCCGGGGTGATGAGCATGGCGACAACCAGGATAATGCCAACGGACTGGAGGGCAGAGACGGTGACCAGGGTTAAGACCAGCATGAGGCTGTAATGGATCAGCTGGGCTGGGAGGCCATAGCTACGGGCAAAGGCCTCATCCAGGGATGTGATCAGCAGTTCCTTGTAAAAGAGGTAGATATAGGTTAGCACTAGAACAAAGATAGTTGCCGTGATTCGTAAATCGAGCTGGCTGACGGCCAGGATATTCCCAAAGAGGATATGGTGGAGATTGGTGGAGCTTTGGGTGAAATGAATGAGGACAAAGCCGAGGGCATAGAGGGAGCTGAAGACCACCCCGATGGTTGTGTCCATTTTTAAGGGGCTCTTGGAGCTGATGTAGCCAATCAAAAGGGCAGCTAGAAAGCCAAACAGTGAGGCTCCGAGGAGTACGTTAAGGCCGAGCATGTAGGCTAAGGCTACCCCTGGCAGGACGGAGTGGGAAATGGCATCCCCCATCAGGGACATGCCCCTTAGGATAATGAAGGAGCCAATCAGTCCGGACATGATGCCAATCAAGATGGCGGTTATCAAGGCATTTTGCAGGAAGGGGTAGGTTTGGAGTGCTTGGATAAAATTTGTGATGGCAGTCATTGAGGGTCCTCCTGAAAATAGATGGTAGCAAAATCTGGATTAAAGGCTTGGGCCAGATTCTCTGCCGTAAAGACTTGCTGGCTGGGTCCTGCTTGGATAATACCCCGATTCATAAGAATGAGTTCATCAAAATAGTCGTGCACCTTGGACAGATCATGGTGGATAACTAAGATGGTTCGGCCTTCATCTTTCCAGAGTCTTAGAATTTTCATAATCTGGGCTTCGCTTTCAGCATCGATACCGACAAAGGGCTCATCCAGGATAATCAGGTCGGCATCCTGCAAGATGGCGCGTGCGACAAAAGCTCGTTGTAACTGTCCCCCAGATAATTGGCCAATTTGGCGGTCTGCCAAATCTTCAATTTGGACCTGCTGCATGGCCTTTCGACTAGCCGCTTTTTCACGGGCTCCTGGTTTACGAAAGAGCCCCAATTGTCCGTAGCTACCGGTTTCGACCAGGGTTTTAACCTGGATTGGGAAGGTTAAATCCAGATTTTTGCGCTGTTCCACGTAAGCAATGCGGTGTTTGCGCAAGTCCAAGAGTTGATTGTTGAATTGGACCTGCCCATTTTCCCGAGCAACAAGTCCTAGCATAGCTTTAACGAGGCTGGACTTGCCAGCTCCATTGGGGCCGATCATACCTGTAATGCTGCCTGGGCTAAGATCCAGTGAGAGGTTTTGAAAAATCGTCTGCCCATCATAGGCAAGACTTAGATTGGTAATTTTTAGGGTCATAAAAACTCCTTTTTTGAAATAAGACACTCGTTTTGTTTCTCTTGTAGGACGGTGCTTTCTAGCTCGTCGTAAAAGTAAACTAAAAACTGATTGTTACGAATCTGCGATGAGGATGAACTAAAATTAAGGTAACTTAATTTTATAATTTTGTCAACTTAATACATGAGGCTGACTGATAAATGTTCTTGGTACAGATGCAAAAAACCTCCAAGACCAGCGGTTTTGGAGGTAATACCCCTAATTATTCATCTCCATTATAAAAATCAGGTGGAATCATTGATAATCCAAGGGTTCCACCTAGTTTCTTTGTTTCACCCATTAGGTGGAAAACAAAAACTTCCAAAAACCTTAGTATAGCAAGGGTTCTGGAAGTTTTTTGAATTCTGTATGAATAATTCGGGAATACAGTTTGAGCCTTGAATGCAGGCGTCTATAGTTTCGATTGGCTAACTCGGTTGATTGGAAATTAGCTGGGTCCTAGTTGGACTTTTGCTCAATCTCTTTTTGAGCAGATAAGCCCTGATTGAGCAAGCTTTGGATAATGGTTTTATCGCGAAGTTTGACCGAATCATTGATACTATTAGCTGATTCAACAATGGTTTGTTCCAATTGCGCCCGTTTACTGCGGCCTTCTTCAATGGCTTGGATGATTTGTTGGTTTTGAACAACCAGGCTCTCGGCCAATTTGGTCACAGCTTGGACGCTCATGGTTGGGTTTTGGGCTGTCCGTTCAAGCGCTGGGATGGCTTCCTTACTGGTTTCTGCTAGCAATTCCAAGGCTGCATTATTGGCATTGGTAATAGCATCTGCGGTCATCCCAGAGCGGACGGATTGTTGGAGAATCCCCAGTTGGGCGATGGAGAGTTTCATGGTTGGGATGGTATTGCGGCGCAGCATCCCGAGTTTTTGCCGCATATCGGTAGAAACCTTGACCAGGTTGCGCATTTGAGGGGTGGTCGCCCAGGCCACATAGAGGCGGCTGATGTATTCTGTGTGTTGAATTTCTAGCATGTTGACAACTTCTGTGGTGTGAGCCAATTGGTCGGACTTAACTTGATAGTCGATGCTGGCAGGATCTAGGTTAGCCACTTCTTGCTGGAGTTGGAAGGCCCGGTCGCCGGCTTCTTTTTGGCTGGACTCGATAAAGGCGATGACACCGACTAGATTTTCAATAGAGTTGGTGTTGTCTTCAATCAACATTTCTGCTGATACAATATTGCGGGCCAAGACCTCTTCTTGGGTGACCACAGCTGCCGCCATGCTATCCATTTTCTTTTCGATGTTTTGGGAGTCGAAGTAGAATTCTTGGAGGTTGTTTTTACCTTGGCGGAAGAGTTTTTGGAGGAAGTTGGGTTTCTGCTCTAGGTCCGCTGGTTTGGCATCCTTGTATTTGGCCACAAAGCCATTGAGTTCCCGATTGGTCTGGGTTAGGATCTCGTCTACTTGTGGAATTTCGAGTTTTTTCTGTTCACTGAGGATTTTATTAACTGTGATGTTGACATTTTCGACTGCATCCTGGCCAAAGTCCAAGAGGGAGTTCTTGTCTTCCAAAAATTGATCCACGAGTTGTGGGGTTCGCTCTTGAATTGCGGTTTGTTGCTGGGGTGTTAGTTTGTCAAAAAATTGGAGGCTGGGTGTGTTGGAGTTGCCAGGGTCGTTGGCTAGGATAATTTCGCTGGTTTTGTCCTGCTTGAGGGCCTTGTTGGCAATGTTGTCGATGTCAAAATTGAAGGATTCACTCATTTATTATCTCCTGTTTGGTCTTCGGGGCTAAGGATGCGGAGGCTGATTTCAAAGTCCCGCATGTCTGTTTCGTTTAATTGTTTGAGGGTTTCATCCAAGAGTAGGTCAAATTGTTCCATGGCTACTTGGGCTTTTTTGAGGCGTTGCTTGGCCTGGTAGTAGTCCTTGGGATCGTGGTAGATTTTCAGGTAGCCGTTGAGGATCTCTTGGAAATTGTTCATCTGGGATTGGTGGACAGCCATGAGTTCTTGTTGGTTGCCGCCAGTGGATTCCTCGATTTTGCGGACAATTTCTTGATGGTCCCTTTGAATATTGAGGTAGGTTTCCCGGATTTCGTCGGGGATCGGTCCGTCCCATTGGTTATCATCTAGGGGTGGAACCTGACTTTCCTTGAGGCGGGCTTGTTCTTGGTAGTCCAGTTGTTTGTATTCCTGCAGCTGGTAGAGGACCTGTTGCTGGTAGGTGCCGGCTTGTTTGCGAATGGTATTGTAGCGTTTGAGGCCGAGCTTTTTACGGAGGTCGATGGCCTCTGTTTGAATCTGTTCCAAGCGGGCCAGGGTTGGTTTTGCTAGTTCCTGGTAGGACTGGACATTGCCCTGATTGTGGAAGAAGTCTAGCTGTTTTAAATCGAGGTCGACCTTCTGGATGTCCTGCCGCAGGTATTCTATTCGCATTTTCTTATTGGAAGAAACATGCAGGCGATGGGCAAAAATTGTTAGGAGGCTCGGAAAAACAAGCACAGGGAGTTCTGCGATCAGGGCGGCCCAAAAAATGATGATTAATATTAGGGTGAAATAGCCGGAATTGTAGAAACGGCTGTGAAATAAAGATTGTTTTCTGTTCATATATAACCTCTATCTTCCTACCCATATTCTAGCAAAAAAAGTGGGTTTGTGGGGGAAAAGGATGGAAGATAGGGCGGAAGTCGGAGAGGCTTGCATAAAAATTGAAAAAATTCCGAAAATTAGATATAATGGGTCGTAAAAACGAATTGAGGCGATGGCCTCTTGGAAAAGAGCAGGAGACAAGATATGACTTCAGTTGTTGTTGTGGGAACCCAGTGGGGAGACGAAGGAAAAGGGAAAATTACGGACTTCCTATCTGCCAATGCGGAGGTAATTGCTCGCTATCAAGGTGGGGATAATGCTGGGCATACCATCGTGATTGATGGGAAAAAATACAAGTTGCATTTGATTCCATCAGGCATTTTCTTCCCAGAAAAGATTTCTGTTATTGGGAACGGGATGGTTGTCAATCCTAAGTCCTTGGTCAAGGAGTTGAAATATTTGGCAGATGAAGGAGTCTCAACAGAGAATCTTCGCATCTCGGATCGGGCCCATGTGATTTTGCCTTACCATATCTGTCTGGATCAGTTGCAGGAAGATGCCAAGGGTGAAAATAAAATTGGAACCACAATCAAGGGAATCGGCCCAGCTTATATGGATAAGGCAGCTCGGGTTGGAATCCGGATTGCGGATCTCTTGGACCGCGATATTTTCAAGGAACGCTTGCAAATCAACTTGGCTGAGAAAAACCGAATCTTTGAAAAATTGTATGGTACTGAGGCACTAGATTTCGAGGAAATCTTCGAAGAATACTATGCTTATGGTCAAGAGATTAAGAAGTATGTGACCGATACCTCTGTTATCTTGAATGATGCCTTGGATCAAGGCAAGCGGGTTCTGTTTGAAGGGGCCCAAGGGGTTATGTTGGATATTGACCAGGGAACCTACCCATTTGTAACCTCATCCAATCCAGTTGCGGGTGGGGTAACCATTGGATCTGGGGTTGGTCCAAGTAAGATTGACAAGGTTGTCGGTGTCTGCAAGGCCTACACATCACGGGTTGGTGATGGACCTTTCCCAACAGAGCTTTTTGATGAAGTGGGTGAACGCATTCGTGAGGTTGGTCATGAGTACGGTACAACAACTGGACGTCCGCGTCGAGTGGGCTGGTTTGACTCCGTAGTGATGCGCCACTCCCGTCGTGTATCTGGAATTACCAATCTCTCCCTCAATTCCATTGATGTCTTGAGCGGTCTTGACACTGTTAAAATCTGTGTGGCTTACGATCTAGATGGTGAGCGGATTGATTATTACCCAGCTAGCTTGGAGCAATTGAAACGTTGCCGCCCAATCTATGAAGAAATGCCAGGTTGGTCTGAGGATATCACAGGAGTCCGCAGTCTGGAAGAGTTACCAGCAAATGCGCGCAACTATGTCCGCCGCATTTCGGAATTGGTGGGCGTACGGATTTCAACCTTCTCAGTCGGTCCAGGTCGTGAGCAAACCAATATTCTAGAAAGTGTTTGGAGCCAATAAGGGGCAGCTCTTTATGGACTATAGTTTTGAAGAAAAAGTAGTCTTTATGCAGGAGGCTTTAAAGGAAGCCGAAAAAGCACTGGCCTTAGAAGAAATTCCGATTGGCTGTGTCCTGGTTAAGGACGGCCAAATTATCGGCCGCGGGCATAATGCGCGTGAGACCCTGGATCGCGCTATTCTCCATGCAGAAATGATGGCGATTGAGGAAGCCAATGCCCGGATTGGCAATTGGCGTCTGCTTGATACCACTCTCTTTGTGACCATTGAACCCTGTGTTATGTGCAGCGGAGCCATTGGCTTGGCCCGAATTCCCAAGGTTATCTATGGAGCTGCCAATCCTAAATTTGGCGCAGCTGGCAGTCTCTACAACATCCTAGAAGATCGCCGCCTCAACCACCGGGTAGAGGTGGAGGTAGGCATTTTGGAAGCAGAATGTGCGGGAATCATGCAAGACTTTTTCCGAACCCGTCGCCAGAAAGCCAAATAATCAGAGTAATCGAAACAGTAGCGGCTGGAGCTTGTCTCCGGCTGTTTTTTAATAGGGTAATCCTGCTGACTTTACTTTAAGTTCCAAAGGGTATATACTAAAACATGAAAACGCTTACCAAGGAGGTTTTTCTATGACAATTGGAAGAAAGGGGCTGGAGGCCAGTCTCTTAGTCGCAACAAGTATTCTCGCTATATCAGCAGAGCAGGCCTGGGCTGAGGAAGTGACGGATACTCCACCCCAACTTGTAAATCAGGAGGAGACAAGAGCTCCAGAGGAGTCCGCTGAAACCTATCAGGCGATTGCCAGCCTTCCTGTGGAAACGAGTCAGCTATCGAACTCGCAGGAGCAGGAGGAGAATCAGGTTCGTTTTCATGTCCAGGCTCCAGAAGCGGATGCGGGTCTGGGGCTTTGGACCTGGGGTGATGTCGCTGAGGAATCGGCCAAGAAGGGTCCCTGGCCAACGGGAGCCAGTGCCTTGAGTGAGGCCCAGCGGGATCATTACGGGGTCTATGTTGATGTGCCATTGGCGGAGGCTAAACAAGAGCAGATCCACTTTTTGATTAACAATAGCAAGGGGGACAATCTGTCGGGAGACCAGACCTTCGAAATTATTGATCCTAAGGCGCGGGAGGTTTGGATTGCTAAAGACTATAGTCAGACCCTCTATGAACCGGTAGCGGAGAACCTCCTGCGGATTAACTACCAACGGGCAGATCAGAATTATGACCAGAAATCTGTCTGGGTCTGGGGTGATGTTGAGCTGACCCTGTCGGACTGGCCGCGGGGACTAGCTCTGAAACCCGATGGTCGCTATGGGGCCTATGTTGATATTCCTTTGAAGGCAGGGGCTCAGAAGCTGGGTTTTCTGCTCTTAGATGAGACCAAGGAGGGGGATGCGGTGAAGATCCAACCCAAGGATTACCTCTTAGAGGGGATAAAGGGGGGCCAGCAGGTCTTTGTACGCGAGGATGAAGCCCATGTTTATACCAATCCCTATTTTGTCAAAGATATCCGCCTAATTGGAGCTCAGCAGTCCAGTCTGCAAGATTTGACGGTAACTTTCACCAACTTGGATGAAGCCGTCCAGGCAGAAATCCAGCAGCAGCTTCAGGTCTTGGATGATGCTGGCCAGGTCGTGCCGATTCAGGCCTGGAACTGGAACTTGGAGCGGCGCCAGCTAGAGCTTAAGGGGGACTTTCAAGAAGCTGCCCTACCTTATCGGGTCGCCTATGGTGGTGTGACCTTGACCGCCCAGAAGAATTGGCAGTTTAAGGACCGGCTCTTTGCCTACGATGGACCTCTGGGAGCCCAGGTCTCGGAGGCAGGTCGCAAGGTCGATTTGGCTCTGTGGTCTCCTTCGGCCGATTCCGTCAGCATCTTGATTTATGATAAGGACAACCAGGAGCGCTTGGTGACTGAGCTTGACTTGGCCAAGCAGGACAAAGGCGTCTGGCGGCGAACCTTGGTGGCGGATGCCAAGTTAGGCATTGCGGATTATCGTGGTTATTTTTATCAGTATAAAATTGTAAGGGCGGGTACAGAAAGCATCGTCTTGGATCCCTATGCCAAATCGCTAGGCCTTTGGAACAGTGAGGAAGCAGACAAGGGACCGGCTTATCGTGTGGCCAAGGCGGCCTTCGTTAATCCAGCCGAACATGGCCCTAAAGATCTGACCTATGCGAAGCTGGATAACTACCGAGGCAAGCAAGATGCGATTATCTATGAAGCCCATGTTCGGGACTTCACCTCAGATCCCAAGCTATCCCTAGAAGGCTCCTTCGGTACCTTCAGGGCCTTTATCAAGAAGTTGGATTATTTGAAGGAGCTTGGCGTGACCCATATCCAGCTCTTACCAGTCCTCAGTTATTACTTTGTCAATGAGGCGGCGAACCAACAGCGGATGCTGGACTATCGTTCCAGTGGAGTCAATTACAATTGGGGTTACGATCCGCAGAGCTATTTTGCTTTGACTGGTATGTATTCGGAACGGCCTCAAGATCCAGCCGAGCGGATTGCGGAATTAAAGGAATTGGTCCAAGCAATCCATGACAGGGGGATGGCAGTGATCCTTGATGTGGTCTACAACCATACGGCTAAGACCGCTATTTTTGAGGATTTAGAGCCAAACTATTACCATTTTATGGACCAGGATGGAACTCCGCGAACCAGTTTTGGTGGCGGTCGTCTGGGGACCACCCACTACATGAGTCGCCGGATTTTGACAGATTCCATTTTGTATCTGATGTCAGAGTTTAAGGTAGATGGTTTCCGTTTTGACATGATGGGAGATCACGATGCAGCCAGCATTGCAGAGGCCTATCGTTTGGCCAAGGAACTTAACCCGCAGGTCCTCCTTCTGGGTGAAGGCTGGCGCACCTACACTGGGGATGCAGATAGTCCCCAGCCAGCGGCTGATCAAGACTGGATGAAGGACACCAATGGGGTTGCCGTCTTTTCAGATGATATCCGTAATAGCCTCAAGTCTGGCTATCCCAATGAGGGGGCACCAGCTTTCCTAACGACAGGACCCAAAAAGGTGACCCAGATCTTCCAAAACCTTAAGGCCCAGCCTAGCAATTTTGAGGCTGACCAGCCAACGGACGTGATTCAGTACATTGCGGCGCATGATAATCTAACCCTGTTTGATGTCATTGCCCAGTCCATTCGTAAGGATCCGGCAGATGCGGCGAGTGAGCAGGAAATCCACCAACGGCTTCGCTTAGGCAATCTGATGATTTTAACAGCCCAGGGAATCCCCTTCCTCCACTCAGGTCAGGAGTATGGCCGGACCAAGCAGTTCCGTGATCCTGCTTACCGCCAGCCTGTCTCAGAAGACCGGATTCCTAACAAGGCCCACTTGCTGACCAAGGCAGATGGTTCGCCTTTTGACTATCCTTACTTTATTCACGATTCCTATGATTCGAGCGATAGCATTAACCGTTTTGATTGGTCCAAGGTCGAGGACGGGGCAGCCCACCCCTTGAATCTTGCTACCAAAGAATATACCAAAGGCCTAATCCAATTGAGGAGGGCGGTTGAGGTCTTCCGCCTCGGGCAAAAAGCGGCCATTGAGCAGCGTATGCGCCTCTTGACAATCCCAGGCCAAAACGGGGTGCAGGAGGAGGACTTGGTATTGGGCTATGAGTTGGAGGCTGAGAACGGTGACCGCTATGTGGTCCTGGTCAATGCCGATCGAAAGGAGCGTTCCTTTGCCTATGCAGCCAGCTCTACTCCCCTGGTCTTGGTCGACGGACAGCGGGCTGGCCTGCAACCACTGGAGCACCCAGTCGGTGTAACCCTCCTGGATACAGAAGTCCGCCTGGCACCTCTGACCGCGACTGTACTCTGGATCCGCAAGGAGCACTCGCTAGAGCCAACCCCTCCGCAAGTAAATTCTGCAGAAAAACCGGTGGAACAAATGCCTACTAGCAAGTCAGCTAAACCAGCTGTGGTGGTCAGTCAATCCCGGCTGGCGATGAAATCGCCAGCGCAAGAGGGATTCTCAATCCAGTCGGACCAAGCTCTTGCAAAGTCGCTGCAGTTAGAACTGGCAGCTAAGAGTCTGCCGAAAACCGGCAGCCAGGCCAGCTTGTGGGTCCGACTCCTAGGTTTCTTAGGTTTTGGAGCTGGTAGTTGGCTTATCCGATCTCAAAAATCCGAAGATAAATTTTAATCAGGTGAACGGATATTTTGCAGTTGGGCCAGTTTACGGAAGTTGGCTGATTTCGGATTTTTGGAAAGCAGATATAAGCCCATGCACGCTTAAAGAAAAGGCCAGCAGTCCCTGGAAGGATCATTGCTGGCCTTTTCTCGTGGTATACTATAGTAGAATGAAACAGAAACCACACACTTTGTGCTATACTATTTTTATGGCATATTCAGTAGATTTTCGTAAAAAAGTTCTTTCATATTGTGAGAATATTGGCAGTATTTCTGAAGCAGCAACTGTTTTCCAAATTTCTCGTAATACCATTTATCAATGGATTAAATTAAA